>CAVAHB010000022.1:0-24325 GCA_963588415.1 Faecalibacterium sp. CAG:74 | reverse complement strand
TTGCACGGTAGGGGCGAGCGTCCCGCTCGCCCGCAAGAGGTTTTGCAATTACCTCGGCCAAGACAAATACCAAGTTGCCGACACCGGGGTGTCTTACCACCGAACACACAGAAACCCGCTTCGCGGGTCACTGAACACACTGAATTTGCCAACCGACGGAAAACCCACCCCGGCTTTCAGTGCCTTCTGTGTGCCGCCGAAGGCGGCTTCTGTGTGTTCTGTGGTCAAAACTCACCCCTCCCCCCACGCCCTCCACTCCAACTCTACATTTCTACAAACCCACACGGCTAAAAAATCTCAAAAAAGTTCCAACCTTTTCCGCCGTCCGCCTGTATGGGTAGTTGAAGACGGTGAAAACCGGCTGCCGGCGGGTCGCGCGAACAACCTCATCGCGCCTCCCCAAACGGAGCAGATCCGCCGGCGGCAAACACTCCTGGTTGTTTTTTCGGCTCTTCCGCAGCACGCGGAAGAGTTCTTTTTTTATCGAAAACTCCGTCCGTTTTCTTTTTTGACGGGATTGACAGGATTGACAAGATTGTGGAGAATCGATGGATTGACAACCCCCGCCGCGCTGCCTTTCGGTGTGTTCCGTGGCAAAACCCCGACGAAAGCGGATGCCGCCCCGCCGTCAAACGGCTTGTAGATAACCATTTGATAATTGTAAACATCTTTTTCGGCAACCGTTGGCACGGAAAACGACATATGTGCATTTTCATCATTCAAACGCTTATTTCGGCAAGTTATCCTCATAAAAGCGAATGTCTGCCGCGCAAGGCGAAGTTGTTCACAAGGCGGTCTATAATTTTGGTATAATCTACGCCGATGAAACCATTCCTGACAGAGTTTGACGTAATCGTCGTCGGTGGCGGCCACGCCGGGGCGGAAGCCTCCCTCGCGTCCGCTCGGATGGGGCTTGCCACCCTTCTCGTCACGACGCAAAGGGACGCAATCGCCCGAATGCCGTGCAACCCGGCGATCGGCGGACTTGCCAAAAGCCACATCGTCTACGAGATTGACGCGCTCGGGGGCGAGATGGGGCGCAATGCGGACGCGACCGCGCTGCAGGCGAAGACCCTGAACCTCAGCCGCGGGCCGGCCGTCTGGGCCACGCGGGCGCAGTGCGCGAAGCGCGAATATGCGGAGCGTATGCAGTCCGTCATCGCCGCGCAGCCGAACCTGTCCGTGCTGGAAGATGCCGTCGTCGGACTGGTGACGCGGACGGACGCGGACGGCGCGACCGTCTGCACGGGCGTGACGACGGAACGCCACGACTCCATTTCGTGCGCGGCGGTCGTGATTACGGCGGGGACGAGCCTGCGCGGGCGCACGTGGATCGGGAAGTCGTGCGAGGAGAGCGGCGGGGACGGACGGCGGGCGGTCAACCAACTCTCCGCGGCGCTTTCGTTCCTCGGTTTCGACCTGATTCGGCTGAAAACGGGTACTCCGCCGCGTCTTGTCGCCGCGTCCTGCAATTTCGGGGCGTGCGTGCGGCAGAACGGGGAAACGCCGCGCCCGTTGTTCCACGTGGAACACGCGACACCCGACGACCTGCCCGAGTTCCCGTGTTGGCTGACGCATACGACCCCCGAAACCCACGACATCATCCGTCAGAATCTCCAGAACTCCGCCCTCTACGGCGGCGCAATCACGGGTACGGGCGTCCGCTACTGCCCCTCAATCGAGGATAAAATCGTCCGCTTCGCCTCCGCAACCCAGCACCACGTCATGCTCGAGCCCGAAGATTCAAGCGGAAAGGTCATCTACCCGAACGGGTTGAGCTGCTGTCTGCCGCGAGACGTGCAGGAACGGATGGTGCGCTCCGTGCCGGGCTTGGAGGACGCGGCATTCCTCGCCTACGCCTACGCCATCGAATACGACGGCATCGACGCACGGGAACTGAAACGCTCCCTCGAGTCCAAGCGCATCGGGGGACTTTTCTTCGCGGGGCAGGTGAACGGCACGACGGGCTACGAGGAGGCGGCAGGGCAGGGGATCGTCGCCGGCATCAACGCGGCGTTTTCCGCAAGGGGCGAACAACCGCTCGTCCTCAGCCGTCAGGACGCCTACATCGGCGTGATGATCGACGACCTCGTGACGAAGGGGACGGACGAGCCCTACCGAATGTTCACGAGCCGCGCCGAGCGGCGTCTCATCCTTCGGCAGGACAACGCGCGCTACCGCCTTGCCGACGCGGCGGATCGCGTGGGAATCCGCACGGAGGAGTTTCGGCGCGAAACGCGGCAAATCATCGACTGGCTGTCCGCGCCGAACGTGGACGAGACCGCCGAACCGCCGCGCTTCACGACGTGTCCGCCAAGCCTTCTCCTGCGCGAAAAAAGCATTATTCAACACTACGCGCCCTACGTCGAACAGGAGCGAAAGGCGGCGGAAGGGGCGAAAATTGACGAAAAAATGACCATTCCGCAGTGGTTGGACTACGATTCGTGCGCGTCCGTCCGTTATGAGAGCCGTGAGAAGCTGAAGAAATACCGCCCCGAGACCCTCGCACAGGCTTCGCGGATACCGGGTGTCAACCCGGCCGACGTCTCCATTCTCGCAATCATCATCAAGCGCGGGCACGTGTGAGTTATCCTCGTCCCACGAAGCGGATAGATGTATCATCCGTGGTCAAAAAAACGGCAGTTGGCTTTTAACACAGATGCACGGAGGCACGAAGACACGGAGTTTTTATTACTGGAAATGCAAACGTATCAACGGACAGGACGAATCGTCCGAAGCGCGGCGGACTGCACCCGGGTGTAGACACCCTCTGCACCCGGGTGTAGATTTTTTTGTACGGGAAGGAACCCTGCGTTAGACCTTTGCCCGTGTCATGAAATGTAAGGAAACCTGAAGTTATCAACAATTTGTGTTGATAACCTGAAGACATAAGAAGACTTCTTCTTCCTCAACGGACGCGGCGAATATGGTATATTACTCACCACCTGAAAAGAAGAGCATGAGGCACACATAAAGATGAACGAAGAACCAATCTCAAACACGCTGTGGGAACGGGCGAAGACCGTTTACCTCCTGACTCTTCGTACTCCCGAGGAAAAGCGTCAGGCCGAGCACCACTTCGAAATGATCACGTCCGTCGTGCAGGACGACCATTCAATCAAACTCTACGTCGGCAACGCATTCATGTCGGAAATGCTTTCAAACCGCTATCACGACGCGCTCATCAACGCGCTCGGTCTCGTGGGGGCTCCGAAGGAGATTGAACTTTCGTTTCCCGTCGATGAGAACGAAAGCACGAAGCACATCGTCATTCCGACGGCACCGGCCAATCCGACGCGGCGCGAAACAGACGCGAAGGGGAGGCCGAATCACTCGGCGTTCGTCTCGACGATGCCGCTGAACGGGGAATACACGTTCGAGGAGTTCGTGACGGGTCCCTCGAACAGCTGGGCGTATGCGGCGGCGAAGGGCGTTGCGGAACATCCGGGCAAGAAAGGCTACAATCCGCTCTTCATCCACGGCGGCACGGGGCTTGGAAAGACCCACCTGATGCAGTCCATCGGCAACGCCATCCACCGGCGCGAACCGGCGAAGGCCATCTGCTACCTGACTGCGGAAGAGTTCCTGAACGAATACGTGTCGTCACTCCAAAGCGGCGAAATCCACCAGTTCCGCGAGAAATACCGGAAGATTGACGTGCTTCTCGTGGATGACGTGCAGTTTTTCCAGAAGGGCAAGCAGTGCCAGGAGGAGTTCTTCAACACCTTCAACGCGCTGACGAGCAAGGAAAAGCAGATCGTGATGACCTCCGACGTCGCGCCGAAGAACCTTCCATCCATCGAGGAGCGGCTCATTTCGCGCTTCGAGGGCGGAATGGTTCAGGAAATCGAGTTGCCGAGTTATGAGACGCGCCTTGCAATCCTCAGGAAGAAGGCGGAATCGATCAGTCCGCAGATACCGGATGACACGCTGAAGTTCATCGCGCAAAACATCAAAAGCCACGTGCGGGCGATGGAAGGCGCACTCGCGAAGGTGAGGGTGATGATGAAACTCGACGAATCAATCGTCCTGACCGACGACATCCTCTCGCACCTGCTGAAGGACTTCATCGAGAAGGAAAGGGCGCAGAAGAACATCACAATCGAGGAAATACAGAAGGCGGTTGCGACGCGCTATGGCGTTTCCCTCGCGCAGATTCTCTCACCCGAGCGAACGGCATCGCTCGTCACGCCGCGCCAGCTGGCCATGTACATCGCCCGAAAACTTTCGGCGAAGAGCCTCGGCGAAATTGCGGACAAGTTCGAGAAGAAGCACGCAACGATCCTTCACGGCGTGAAGACAATCGCCAAGCGTCTGGATGTCGAACCCGAACTGAAGGAGAATCTCGAGAAAATCATCGCCGAATTCGGCTACACGCTCGGCGATATAAAAGTTGAAGATAACCTGTGAACAAGGGGACGACTTACCGACAGTTGCCTTCAACAAGGCCGTTCAATCAAAATGTGTCATTTGAAGATGAACAATTCCATCAACATGAAAAACCCATTTCAAGTGGGAAAAACAAGGGGTCGGAAAAGTTATCTACGCTGTCAACACCACTACTACTGATATAAACTTATACTTTATCTTAGAACCAGTATTTGGTACAATCTACAACCGACAAGTCAAAATAGAAAATCGCTTCAAAGCAAGGAGAAAAAAGAAAATGAAATTCAGCATCGTCAGGTCGACCTTCATCGAGGGATTGAAAGCCGTGCAGAACATCGTCAGCGGAAAGGGGAATATGGCCGTTCTCCAGAATGTCCTTCTCGTCGCGAAGGGCGGCGACCTTGAGATGACGACGACCGACATTGACATTTCAATCAGGAGCAGGGTTCCGTGCGAAGTGAAGGAGGAAGGCGAGACGACGCTCCCCGTGAAGTTGCTCGCCACTTCCGTGCTGAAGGCCTCCGAGGGTGTCATCGAGGTTGAAATTGATGAAAACGAACACGCGAAGATAACTGCCGGCAGTTCGCTTTTCAGGCTCGTCGGGATTTCGGCGAAGACCTTCCCTCGCTTCGCAATCGGAGAGGAATCGTGCGAGTACGTTTTGCCGCGACAGACGCTTCACGAGATGTTGAGAAAGACGGCGTATGCGGCGTCGCAGGACGACACGCGGCGCACCCTGAAGGGCATTCTCATGAGTTTCAGGGACGAGAAGCTGACGGTCGTCGCGACGGACGGGCGCCGCCTTGCGCTCGTTGAGAACGAAATCGAGTTCCCGAAGAGCGACGAGAAGGACATCATCCTGCCGACGAAGGCCGTACAGGAACTGTCGCGTGCTCTTCCCGGCGAGGGGAACGTGACGATTAAGGTTCAGGAATCTAAGATCTGCTTTGAGATTGAGGGCGTTCAAATCTACTCGAAGCTGATTGACGACACCTATCCGAACTACCGGCAGGTCATCCCGACGGAATGCCTTGAAAAGATTGACATCGACCGTCTGCTTCTCCTGACCGCGCTTGACCGGGCGAGTGTGATGACGATCGACGAGGCACACTCGACGAAACTCATCTTCGAGGCGAACAAGCTGACCGTCATTTCCTCCGCGAGCGACATCGGCGAGGCGAAGGACGAAGTGCCGATCAAGTATGCGGGCAAGCGCATTGAAATCATGTTCAACCCGAATTACATGATGGATGCGCTGAAGGCGATTGACGACGACGAGGTGAAGATCTGTCTCAACGACGGACATTCCCCGGCCGTCATCAGGTGTTCGATTCCATTCATCTACGTCATCATGCCGCTTCGCGTCATCCAGCAGAGCGAGTGATGGGTTGTTAGAAAATACAAAGTAAAAGGGTAGACTGATGAAAATTTGGACGGATGGAAATTATCCAATCATCATTTCCTGTGCGAAGGAACTGTCGCGCTGGACGGAGAAGGAGGTCGTTGACCTCGGCTACAAGCCGATTGAGGTGACCGAGAACACGGTCGTCGTGCGCGGCGCAATGAGGGACGTGATGAAACTCAACCTCACGCTTCGCACGGCCCACCGTGTGCTTGTTCCGCTTTTGAGAACCGAGTGCCGCACGATACGCGACCTCTACCAGGCGGCGTTGTCAATTGACTGGGAGAATCTGATTGAGGCGGACGGCTATTTTTCCGTTTCCTCGGTTGTGCACAACTACACGGTGCGCGATACGCGCCTGCCGTCGCTCTATACGAAGGACGCGATTGCCGACCGAATGCGCGAAAAGTGCCAGCGTCGCCCCGATTCGGGCGGCGAGAACATTGGCGCGGCGGTCTTCGTCTACTGGGAGCGCGACGAGGTGATCATCTACCTCGACACGTCGGGCGAGCCGCTTTCAAAGCGCGGCTACCGGAAGATTCCAGGTTCCGCACCGATGCAGGAAACGCTTGCTGCGGCCTGCATTATGGCCATGGGATGGGACGCGAAGAGTCCGTTTCTCTTCCCGATGTGCGGCAGCGGAACGCCGGCGATCGAAGCGGCGATGATTGCGATGAACCGCATGCCGGGTTCGCTGAAGGGACACTTCGCGTTCCAGTCCATCAAGGGCTACGGACAGATCATTCCCGGTGAACGCGCCCCGATTGTCGCGCCGCGCCAGCACGTCGGCGCCTCGCCCGAACAGATTTGGAAGGAATTGCTCCTTGAGGCGAAGAAAAATGAACATACCGACAATCTGCCACGCCTGATTGCGACGGACATCTCGCCCGAGGCGATTGAAAACGCGCACAGCAACGCGATTGCCGCCGGCGTTGCGCCCTACATTGAGTTCAAGGCCTGCGACTTCGCCGATTCCCCGATTCCAGACGGAAAGGGCTTCGTGTTCTTCAACCCAGAATACGGAATCCGCCTCGGCACGTTTGAGGAATTGTCACCGATTTACGAGAGAATCGGCACTTTTATGAACGAAAAGTGCCGCGGATGGACGGGAGGGCTCATCACGGGCAACCCCGACCTCGCGCGTCTCGTCAATCTCTACTACAAGATGCGCATTCCCTTCTTCAACGGACCGATTGACTGTCGGCTCTTCATTTATCCGGGATGCGAACTTAAAGGACAGGATGGTCAGTCATGAATTTTGAGGAGTTTTTGCGTCCGAAAGGCGAACCGGAAGAAGTTGTGGCGGCAACGAACGTCATTGAAACGCCCGATGATGAGCCGGAGGAACTGGACGTCCAGAAGGTCGTCGTCGAGGAACTGGCCGCCGACAAGGCGAAGCAGGACGAGGAAATCGCGCTTCTGAGAACGCGTGTTTCCGAACTGGAAGAAGAACTCGGCGCGGCGAAGGCGGCGAACGGTTCGCTGGAAGGTGAAGTTCGTGCGGCGAAGGCGGAGGTTTCCGCGCTGAAGGTGGAATGTGCGAAGGCGAAGGACGAACTTGCCGCGCAGCAGGCGAAGGAGATGGACTTGCAGGAGCGCAATCCGAACGCCCTTGCGCTTCTCGACCGCGACGTCGATTTGCCCGACCGCTTTCCGGGCGAGACCCGCGACCAGGTTCTGGAAGTCATCCGCGAGGCGCGGGATCGCGCGGAGAAGGAAGGGCGAATCCGCCGCGCCCAGGTTTTGGAAGGGGTGCTTGTCGCGAACGACCCGAACGGCAACCTTGCGGAGAAACGCGCCGCGCTGGAGAAGTTATTCAACGACAACGGCAACATCCTGACGGGCGAGGTGATTGCCCGGCTCGAACGCTGCGGCATCCCCCACAAGAAGGGTGAAGAATACCTTCTCCCGTCCGAAATCCTCCTGCGAACCTATTGAAGGAATTGAACTGTTGATTATCAACACGAGGATTATCAACAGAGTAGTGAACAGGAGTTGATAAGTTGATAAGCCTGTTGATTTGTTGATAAGTCACCCCTTGTCGGCGCGGCGGAAAAAGTGCATAATATGTGCCGTGACGAACCTAAGTCCAGAGTTCTGCCTGAAGGTAAGGGAAGCGCGCCGCGAAGCGGGGCTTTCCCAGAGCGTGCTTGCCGCCGAAGTCGGTTGCAAGCAGTCCGCGCTTTCGATGTTCGAGCAGGGCGACGGGACGAAGCTGAACGACGACGTGATTCGTGCGCTTGCGACGAAGTTTTCCATTTCCCTCGAACTCCCGAAGGAGAACGGTGGGGCGGAGACGGCTCAGGCGCGGCACTTTTTTTCGCGTGAAAAGGGGTTTTGCCCGAATCCGCACTGTCCCTCCAACCACGGGTATGAGGTAGACGGGCGGAAGTTTCTGCGTCCCGACCGGTCTGCCGCCGATCCCGTCGGCGGGACGTATTGCGCGGTGTGCGGCGAGGTTTTGGAGCGGAAGTGTCCGAACTGCGGTGCGCCGCTTCACGAAGGCGCGGTCTGTTCATTCTGCGGTTCGCCCTACGTCTCCTGCCGCTGACCGTTCCGTGCATTTATGGTATAATAGGCGGCGTGAAGGTCGTTTTTCTTTTCATAGATGGCGTTGGACTCCGCGAATCCGCAACCGACAACCCGGTGAACCCCGAGGTCTGCCCCGCCCTGTGCCGCCTGATACAGTTCCATTCGAAGCCGATTGACGCATGTCTGGGCGTGGAAGGGCTGCCGCAGTCCGCGACCGGGCAGGCGACCATGTTCACGGGGGTCAACTGCAGCGCGGCGATGCACCGCCACTGCGAAGGCTTTCCGGGACCCGAATTGCGCAAGATCATCGGCGAGAACAACCTTTTCCTCCAGTTGGAGAAGCGCGGCAAAAGGGTGCGCTTCGCCGACGCCTACCTGGTCGATTCGGCCGAGGAACTGGAGGCACGGCGCTTCAAGTCGGTGACGACGGTGATGGCGCTTACGACGCCGAAGGTCATCTCCACCGTGGACGACCTGTGCGCGAATCGCGCGCTGATGCAGGACTTGACGCGGGAGACGATTCAGGAGCGCTACCCCGACATTCCCGTCATCGAGCCCGCCCAGGCCGCCGAACACCTCTTTTCAATCGCCCGCGAGAACGACTTCACCCTCTACGAGTTCTTCCAGACGGACGTTGCGGGACATTCGATGGACTACGACCGGGCGTGCGACGTTTTGCGGACGTATGACGCCTTTCTCGCGGAACTCGTGCGGCTGGCCGGCGCGGCGGGCGTGACGCTTGTCATGACGTCCGACCACGGCAACGTCGAATCGTCCCTCGACCGTGGGCACACGCGAAACCCCGTGCCGTTCATCGCCTGCGGTCCGCGGGAGAACTTCCTGCGTGAGCGCGTTAACTCCCTGACGGACGTGACACCCGCGCTTCTTGCAGCATTTGATTCAATTTGATATACTACCCGCCGTCAAGGTTCATAAGAGGAAAGGATAAAGAATCATGTCAAGCAAACATTCGCGCTGTTCATGCAATTGCGAAGCGCAAACCGACTTCATCGCCCCGCGCAAGGTGATGGACGAGGTGTTCGAGGGCATCTCCGGCAAGTACAGCGTCGTTTCGATTGCGTGGGAACGCGAAGAGGGGAAGGTCTTCCGCTACGACCTGCCCGTGCCGCGCCAGATGAGTCCGCGCGGGACGCGTCAGGCCGCCTATCTTGTTGACCGAATCGCGAAGTTCATCGTCTGGGCGGCCGGCGGGTGGCGGCTGTATCTGTCGGGACCGGATTCGCTCGTCAAGCCGCTTGTGCGCGCCTACTCGAAGACAGGCGTTCGCTCGTTCGACTACGACTTCTTCTCGTCCATTTACGGGCGGCCCGTCGAGGTCGTGCTCGTCGAGCCGAACGAAATGCCGAGCACGGCTGAAAAGATCCTGTTCGTGAAGACCGTCGCGGACGGCTGCCGCATCGGGTTCGACCTCGGCGCGTCGGACTTCAAGATTTCCGCGCTCAAGGATGGCGAAGTCGTCTTCTCGAAGGAGTTCCCGTGGGATCCCCGGAACAATCCAGACCCCGAATACCACTACTCGCATCTGACGGCGGGTCTGCGCGAAGCCGCGGCAACCCTGCCGCGCGTGGACGCAATCGGCGGTTCGACGGCCGGCACGCTCGTCGGGAAGAAGATGGGCATCGCCTCGCTTTTCCGCGCCGTCAAGGAGCAGAACCCCTCGAAGTTCGAGGAGGCGCAGAACATGTTCCTGCGCATTGAGAAGGACTGGGGCGTTCCGTTCGCAATCTACAACGACGGTGATGTGACGGCACTCGCCGGCATGATCACGATGGGGAAGAAAGGCATTCTCGGCGTGGCGATGGGCTCTTCGGAGGCCGTCGGCTACGTGAACCCGCGCGGCGCGATGACGGGGCGCATTTCCGAACTCGCGTTCGCGCCGGTGGACTTCAACCCCCGGGCTCCGCGTGACGAGTGGTCGGGTGATGCGGGCGTCGGGGCGATGGCGTTCTCGCAGCAGGCCGTCGACTGGCTTGCCCAGAAGTACGGCTTCGCGTTCCCGAAGGCGATGAAACTCCCCGAACGCCTGAAGGAGGTTCAGGCGGCGATGGAGAAGGGCGACGTCCGCGCACTTCGCGTGTTCATGGAAATTGGCCGCTTCCTCGCGCACGCGATTCCGTGGTACAACGAGTTCTATGACTACTCGAACATGATGATCCTCGGCCGCGTCACGTCCGGCCTTGGCGGCGAAGTCATCCTTGAAACGGCGAAGACCGTCCTGCACGACGTCTATCCCGAATGGTTCGAGAAGATGGATATCTTCATGCCGGACGAAAAGGCGCGGCGGCTCGGCCAGTCCGTCGCGGCGGCACAGATTCCCGTCATCAAGGCGGCGAAGAAGGGGTATTGAACTGAAGCCATGAGCAATCGCAACTACACGAAAGAGGAGTTGGACGCGGCGCTTGCGTCCATGGGCGTGACCGACCAGACGGACGTGAGCCGCTACGGTTCGGGGCACATCAACGACACCTTCAAGGTCGAGACGAAGTCGGGGGTTCGCTACATCCTCCAGCGCGTCAACACCGACATCTTTCAGCCAGAAATGCTGAAGGAGAACGTCCTGCGCGTCACGGAACACCTTCGGAAGAAGGGCGTGAAGTCCCTCGAGGTGAAGGGTTATGAGAACCCCTGGCGCATTTATGCGTTTCTCGAGGGCTACACGTCGGTCGATCTCGTGACGAATCCCGCGCAGGCGGAACTCGTCGCCGGCGCGTTCGCGAAGTTCCAGAACGACCTTTCCGACCTTCCCCCGCCGCGTCTCGGCGAAATCATCCCGAAGTTCCACGACACGGTCGATCGTCTGCGACTTCTCGACGAGGCGGTTTCGGCGGACGTGAAGGGGCGCAGGGCGAAGGTTTCCGCCGAACTCGCGTTCGTTGACAAACGCCGCGAGGAGGCCGCGAAGATTGTCACGATGATGGCGCGGGGCGAGATACCGGAACGCATCACCCATAACGACACGAAGATCAACAACGTCATGCTCGCGCCCGACGGGACGAACGTCGTCATCGATCTCGACACGACGATGCCGGGTTCGGCGCTCTACGACTTCGGCGACATGGTGCGCACGTCGTCCGCCGCCGCGGCGGAGGACGAGAAGGATCTGTCGAAAGTCTACTCGAAGAAGGACTACTTCGAAGCCCTCGTCAGGGGCTATCTCGCGCAGGCGAAGTTCCTGACGGATATGGAAAAGGCGAACCTCGCCTTTGCCGGGCGGCTGATTACGCTGACGATCGGCATCCGCTTCCTCACCGACTATCTCGCGGGCGACACCTACTTCCGCACCGCCTACGACGACCACAACCTCGTGCGCTGCCATACGCAGTTCCGCATGGTCGAATCGATGGAAGCGCAGGCGGACGACTACGAGGCCATCGTCCGGAAATACTCGTGAGCGACCTTCCCGAATACGAATTGAGCGGAATCGAGACCATCGCACGCGGCGTTTGCGTACGCGGCGGTCGGCTTCTGCTTTGCCGTGCGAAGGGCGGGAGCTCGACCTATCTCCCGGGCGGCCACATCGAGTTCGGCGAAACCGGACGCGCCGCACTCGTCCGCGAGATGAAGGAGGAGGCGGGACTTGTCGCCGAGACGGGACGCTTCCTCGGAGTCGTTGAAAATGCCTTCACCCAGCACGGCAAGCCCCACGCGGAAATCAACCTCGTCTACGAGATGAAGTTACCGGACGCGGCCGTTTCGGCGAAGGAGGACTGGATTGAGTTCGAGTGGTGTGCGCTTTCGGAACTGAAGGACGCGAACCTCCTGCCGGCGGACTTCGTGCGGCTGGCGGAAGATCCGCGGACGGTTTTCGAGGCGTAGGCGGACATTTGGCGCGCAATGACCATCCTCGGCGTTGATACCTCCCTGCGTTCCACGGGTTTCGGCGTGCTTTCCGCCGAAGGTTCGCGCCTGAGGGCGCTTGACTGGGGCAACATTCCGAACGCGGCGAAAGTGCCGCTTTCCGAATGCCTGAAAACCATTCACGACAGAATCGCGGCACTTATTGCGGAATATCGTCCCGACGTGATGGCGATTGAAAGCGTGATTTACGGGAAGAACGCGGGGACGATGCTTGTCCTGGGCGAGGCGCGAGGTGCGGTGATCACGGCCGCCGTGGCGGCGGGACTGCCGATTTACGAATACGAACCGCGCCGCATGAAGAAGGCGGTCTGCGGCAACGGGCTCGCCGAAAAGGGTCAGATCCAGCGCATGATCCGCGTTCTGCTCAATCTCCCCGAAGTGCCGCAGAACGACGCGGCGGACGCGCTTGGTCTCGCCATCGCCCACGTCCATTCGGCTGGCCCGCTTTCCCTTGCCAAGCCGATTTGATTCTCTCCCCTTGTCCGTCTCTGCAAAGTTCCCCGTGAACTTTTGCCGCGCAGACGGCGTTTCAACCGTGTGGAAGGTTGAATCGGTTGACTACAACAAAGGAAAAAGAAAACAAATGAACCGGCGGCTCAGTCAGGGCTTTACACTCATCGAACTCATCATCGTGATTGCGATTCTCGCGTTCGTCACGGTGGTTGGAATCCACAACTACGGCAATATTCGCGAAATACAGGCGAAAAAGATGAATCTCGCCAACATCAAGCGCATCCACCACGCGCTGGCGACATACGACGTGATCCATTCCGAACAGGGAACGGGGGAGCGGTTCAAGGGATTCGATTCGCTGATTGACGTCGCGGCGTCGGGCGTCGAACTTGGCACGGAGGGCAAGGTTGACTTCGGGACGTGGAACTCGACGTCGTGCGATGCGCGTACGGTACGCGGCGGACTTGGCATCTACGACGGTTCGTGGAAGGTTCTCGGGTCTCTTTACAATGCGATGGGCGAAGGGAGCGGCAACACCGCCGACCTTGCGTCCGCGCAGGAGCAGAATAAGGGTATGCGCGAGACCGGCCTCTACAGTTCGCTTGGCATCTACTACCTGACGGGAACGGAGGTCACGCTGCTGAAAAACGCCGGCATTTCGACGCTTTTCTACCACAATCCGTCCACGCAGCAGGCCTACGGCGCGTCGCGCAACGGCTACTGCACGGCCGTGGACGAGAACTACAACGGCACGGGAATCGCCTGTTCGAAGGACGGACTGGAAATCGAGGGCGGCGGGCCGGGCTTCCGTCCCGACCTGAGCGCGTTCTATCCGGCCTACGTCACGAACGGTTCGCCCGTTGCCGTCGTGATTCCCACTTCCTCCATCTATAAGGATCTCGGGCACGATCTCGGGCTGACGAACAGTGCGCCGACCGAAGCCTATGCGAAGAGCCTGATCGAGGCGACGACCTCCCGGCGCGGCTCGACCCCGTCCCCGAAACTGCTGGCGTTCGGCATCGGCAAGAATGCGGAGTGCGTCCGCAACCAGCTGGGACTCGGCGAAGCCCCCTACGATCCCGTCTACGACAAGCGGAACTACCGTCAGTATATCGCGCTTTTCTGGATCAAGCCCGGCGGGCAGGGCGTTGCGGGTTCTTGCACGTTCGCCGGCGTTGTCGATTGCGCGGGCAACACCTACCGTGCGGCGGAATACGCCGTGAACTGGACGACCCAGCTCGACGCGGAGTGAACGGTTGACGACGCGGCGAACGAGGCCTCCGGCGGGTATTCCGTCGGAGGCGTCATTTTTGGTATAATACGCGGTGACCATGGCAGGTACGGTTCAAGTTGCCGCCTTTGAAGGCGGCGCATTGCGTTTGCTCACCTCTGGGAATCCCTCCCGCGAGGCCGTGCTTGCTTTGCCGCTTTCCCGTCTTCTGGTCAAACTCGTCCGCGTTCCGGCAGAATCGCGTGAAGATCCGGGCGGTTTTGCCGTGCCGATCCTGCAGGCGATGTGTCCCTATCCCGACGAACCGCTGACGGTTTCGTGCGAACTCGTGCGCGAGACGGCGGACGGGATTGTCGTCGTCGCGGCGGCCCTGCCCGAAAGCGCGACGGACGACATCGCCGAGGCGCTGGACGCGGCGAAGTTGAACGTCACGCGCGTGGATGCGCTCGCCCTGGGGGCGGTGCGCGGCCTCTGGTCGTCCATCGGCGGGGGCGACGGCCGTCGTCTTCTGCTGATGAAGGGCGCGGACTGCATCTCCCTTCTGGTCATCGACGGCGATTCTCCGAGCGCGATTCGTGCGGTGAACGCGGAAAGCGACCTCCGGCGCGAAGTCATGCTTTCGCTCCTTGAGGCGGAGGACTTCGGCGGCGTGCAGGCCCTTTCCGAAATCATCGTGACGGGCGACCTTTCCACGGACGGACTTGAAGACCTCGCGCCGATTCGCCGCGTCGAAATCGGCGAGGATGCGGCGCTTGTCGGCGTCGAGGAGCGTTCGGCGGACGCGACGGCGCTGAATGCGCTGCCCGCGAGCTGGCGGCAGGTGCTCGACGAGTCGCGCCTGAAGAAGAAACTGACGCGCGGGCTGATCGTTGCGGGCGGCATCTGGGTCCTCGCCATGGGCGTCCTCTTCGGCGTTCCGATGGGCTACGGCTTCATGACCGACCGGCAGAAGTCCCTGAGCAAGGAGCATCGCCGCGCCTACACGGCCGTGAAGGAAATGCGCGACAAGGTGAAACTCGTGCAAAAGTATTCCGACCATTCGCGCGGTGCGCTCGAGGTGATGAAGGCGGTGAGCGACCGCCTGCCGGCGGGCGTGACGCTGAGCAGTTGGGTTTTCAAGCGCGAGGAGGGCGTGAAGGTCGCGGGCGAGGCGGAGGACGCGGATTCGGTGTGGAAGTTTCAGGACGCGATGACCGAACTTTCGGGTGAAGGCGAAACCGAAGGCGTGTTCGGGCGCGTCGATCTCCACGGGCCTTCCGCCATGAAGGGCGGCCGGCAGAAGTTCGACCTCGACTGCCGCTATGAGAAGGGGGAGGAGGAGATCCGATGAACACGATGTCGCTTCGCGAAAAGGCCGTCTTGTCCGTTCTGGGAATGGTTCTGCTCTATTTTCTTGCGGTCGGGCTTTGGTTCATGAGCCAGAAGGACGCCTGGCGGAAGGCGGCGCGATCCTATGCGCAGGCGCGAAAGACCTATCGGGACGAGTGCCGGCTGATTGCCGAGCGGCAGAAGTGGAATCAGGCCTACGAAGACGAAAAGGCGCTGATGCCGACGTTTGAGGAGGGAAAGGCGACGGATACGACCTGGCAGCGGAAAATGGAGGAAATCGCCACGAAAAACCACATTTCGATTTCCCAGCGGCAGGTCGGGAAGGAGGACGAGGCGGGCGACGTCTACGAACTGCCGATCGAGGTCAAGTCGTGGGAAGGTGCGCTTGAGTCGCTCGTCAAGTTCCTGCACGAACTGGAAAACACCGACGAGGGAATGTTCGACGTGCGGATGATCAACATGCGCCCCAGTTCCAAGCGCGGCTATTTGAAGGGGTCTTTGACCGTGACCTGCGCCTATATGAGGGAGAAATAAAAGATGAAGAAGATCGTCGTTTCCTGTGTTCTTGCCCTTGTCTGCCTTTCGACCTGTTTCGCCCAGCGGATCGGCCGGCTCGGTTCGCGCCTCTCCCCTGCGTCGCCGACGCCGCCTCCCGTCGCCGCGTCCTCGGGCGAAGCGTCGTCCCTCAACTTCAACAATGCTGCGGTGGACATGGTTTTCGAGGTGTATTCGAAACTCGTCAACAAGACGGTTCTGAAGGATCCGGGCGCACCGAACCCGACGATCACCCTGCAGTCCCGCCCCGGACAGAAACTGACGGAAGCCGAGCAGGTCGAGGCCATCGAGACGATCCTCGAAATGAACGGCATCCACCTCGAACCGTACGGGGAGAAGTTCGTCCGCGCCCTGCCGCGCGCGAAAGTCCGCAAGGACGGCATTCCGCTCCTGATGAACACGGACGAGAAACTGGACGAATCGATCAAGGTTGTCTCGATGATGATTCCGTTCAAGAACATCGGGACGGACGAGGCGCAGAAGGCGCTCGAGGGCTTCAAGTCCGACAGCGGCATTCTGCTCGTCTTCGAACGCACGAACTCCATTCTCGCGACGGACACGCGGCAGAACGTCAACCGGATGATTGAAATCGCGAAGATGATCGACGTGGCGACACCGGTTCTCGAAAACGTGTTCGTGCGGCAGATCAAGAATGCGAGCGCGGCGGACGTGAAGACGGCGCTCGAGGCAATCGTGCAGGAATCGCAGAAGGATCAGGAGAAGAACGGCAAGAACGTCAACAACAACGCCTCGCAGAATCCTTCCCGTCCGCCGTTCGGCGGGCCGACGGGCGTCGGTCGGCTGCTGCGCGGGGGGCGGAACGCCGAGCAGCAGACCCAGCCTTCCGTGAACGAATCCCTCGTGATGTCCGTCTCCGATGCGGATCGCGGCATGATTCGCGGCAAGGTGCTGATTCTCGCGGACGAACGCTCGAACAAGCTCATCATCGTGACGCAGAAGCCGAACATGGACTTCTTCGACAAGGTGATCGAGCAGTTGGACGTCGAGACGACGCCCGACGTGCAGGTGAAGGTCTACCGCCTCAAGTATGCGGATGCCGAGGACGTGTCGGACATGATCAACGACCTGATCGGCAACGCGGCGAGTTCGAAGTCCAACGCGAAGCAGAACCAGAACCAGAACGCGAAGTCGGGGAGCGGCGGCAACCTGACGCGCTCGTCGGCGGCTTCGGCGAACCAGCGCAAGTCGGTGAACCAGCGGAGCGGCGAATCGAAGGCGGGCGAACTCTCGAAGGACAACGTCACGGTGCTCGCCGACAAGCGCATCAACGGGCTCGTCGTGATGGCGCGAACGGAAGACATCCCGACAATCGAGCAGATCATCGAGTCGATGGATATCAAGCTTTCGCAGGTTCTGATTGAGACGGTCATCATCGAAGTCCAGTTGGGCGACGACATTGCAACGGGGATCGACTGGGTGCACGGCATTCACGCGAAGGGCGATTCCTACCGTCAGGCCATCGGTGGCGGCGGCGGGCAGAATAACGTCGCAAGCATCAAGGACGGAGTGACCAACGTCGTCATCAACGCGATGGGCAAGGCCCTTCCCGCCCTGTTCGCGCCGGGCGGCGCGGGGCTGACCTATGGCGTCTATGCCGAAAAGTTCGACCTCGGCGCGGTCGTCAAGGCCTCGAAGACGGATTCCCGCTCGAAATACGTCGCCTCCCCGGTCATCATGACGGTGGACAACAAGGAGGCGACGATCGACGCGACGCAGAAGCGTCAGTTCCTGACGGGCTATCAGGTGTCGTCTTCCCTCTATGCGAACGGCAACACGACCGCCCCGCAGTATTCGGCGGAGGAACTCGGCATCACCATCAAGGTCACGCCGAAGATCAATCCGAACGGAACCGTCATGCTGGAGGTCGAGGAGGAGTATTCGCAGCTGGGTGCGCCGCAGACGATTCTCGACCCGAACAGCAACTCGGTTCAGATCGACACGTCGCTCAAGCGCAAGATGTCGGCGGACGTTTTGCTTGAAAACAACCAGACGGTCGTCCTCGGCGGCCTGACGGAAACGAGTGTGTCGGAGAGCGAAAGCGGCATTCCGATCCTGAAGGACATTCCGTGGATCGGCAAGTATCTCTTCGGCTCGACCTCGACTTCCGAAACGCGGAACGAACTGCTCGTGTTCATGACCCCGTACGTGCTGAACGACAGCGACGCGGCGCAGGTCGAGGCGATGCGCCGCAAGGCGACGATGAGCGATCCGCGCCCGTGGGACGACCACGGCTGGTCGGGGTCCTCCCTCGCCGATCCCGTCTCGAAGAAGGAGCAGTTGCGCCGCCTGAAGGACGAGTGGGCGAAGCAGGACGAGGAGCGTCAGGTTCGCCTTGCAATCGAGAAGGAAAAGGTGGAACGGGCGAAGGCGCTTGAGAAAATGGACGAGGCCGAGCGGGCGATTTGGCTTGAGCAGCATCGTGACGAACTCGAGCGCGAAGCCGAGAAGGCGCGGAAGGAGCAACTGCTCGATGATGAAAGTCAGGAAGGTCTGAGGAAACTCGCCGAGGATATCCGTGCGCGGCAGGAGAACGAAACGGCGAAGGAGAGCGAGAGCGCGGCGCATGAAGAGTAAGGCCATAGCTTGGATCTCCGTTTCCGTTGCCGTGATTTTCGCGGCAATTGCGGGCATAATCGTCACGAACAACCGTGCGGACGCGGCGCGGCTCGGGCAACTTCGTGCGGAGAACGAGGAGGCGAAGGCGGCGCAGGAGGCGAAGAAGGCGAAGGCCGACCAACTTGCGGCTGAAGCGCAGGCGGCGGCGCAGAAGTCCGCCGTGCAGGAGGCGCAGGAGCATCGCCTGGCCGAGCAGGCGCGGCAGGCGACGGCGAAACTCGAACACGAACGGGCGGAGGCGGAAGCGAAGAGGGCGGAAGCCGACGAAAAGGCGGCCGCCGCGCGTGCGAGGGAGGCGGAGGCGGTTCACGCGGCGGAAAGGGCGAAGACCGATGCCGTACGGATCGAGAGCGAAAAGGCGCGTGCCGTCGCGGACGCGGCGAAGGCGAAGGCCGAGGCCGAGGCACAGGCGGCGGCGGACAAGCTCGCGACGGAAAAACTCAAGTCCGACGCGGTAATCGCCGAGGCGAAGGCGCTGGAACTTCGGCAGGTCGATTTCACGAAACTCGAACGCGAATTGCTCGAGTTCAAGCAGGAACTGGACGAACGCGAGCGGGCCTTGCATCCCGACAGGACGGCGGCGGATCTCGTCTGGGTCGGCGAACGCGAGGCGGACGTCATCGGCGGCGAGACGAACGCGGTCAGGCGCACGAAAAAAGAGCGGATTCTGCCCGAAAACGACCGTTCCCTGCCGGTTGAATCGCGGCAACTTGCCCGAATCGAGCGGATCTCGGCGGAAAACCGCGCCGCCAGCTTCGCCGCGGCCAGCAACCGCATCGTGCGGACGCTCGAGCGACTTTACATCGATGCGCTGAAGGGTGACCGCGTGGTGGACGCGGACTACTATTTAAGGAACATCCGATTCTTTTATCCCGGCTGGAAGTATCAGCCGGCGACAACCAACCAAACAAAGGAAACGAAATAATGTCCGATTGTTGCATATTTGCGGGACAGGGCGCACAGGTGCCCGGAATGGGGAAGGACTTCGCGGAGTCCGACGGCGAGCTGATGGCTCTCTTCGACAAGGCGAACGCCGTGCTGGGGTTCGACCTGAAGAAGACGTGCTTCGAGGGTCTGGCGGAGGAACTGACGAAGAGCAACATCTGCCAGCCGGCGATTTTCGTGACGAGTTATGCGGCGTATCTCGCGCTCCAGAAGCGTCGTCCGACGGCATTTGCGTGCGCGGCGGGTCTTTCGCTCGGCGAATGGGGTGCGCTTTGCGCGGCGGGCGTTCTCGACTTCGATTCGACGCTGAAGGTTCTGGAGGCGCGCGGACGCTTTATGCAGGAGGCCTGCGAGGCGACGCCGAGCGGCATGATTGCCATCGTCGGCGCGTCGGCCGACCAGCTCGTGGCACTTTGCGAAAAGACGGGCTGCACCGTGGCGAACGTCAATTCCGCCGCGCAGCAGGTGCTTTCCGGCTCGAAGGAGGCGATTGCGAACGCGGCAGCCGTCGCGAAGGAACTCGGCGTCAAGCGCGCGATTCCGCTTGCGACGGCGGGGGCGTTCCACTCCCCGTTCATGGCCCCCGCACGCGAAAAACTCGCGCCGGTGCTCGATACGATCACCTTCCGCGCACCGAAGTTCCCCGTGCTCTCGAACGTCACGGGCAAGCCCCACTCGGACGACCCCGGCGCGATTAAGGCCCTTATGCTCGAGCAGGTCACGGGCGCGACTAACTGGGCGGCGGACGTCGCGGCGGCGAAGGAACTCGGCTGCACGCGCTTCGTCGAGTTCGGGCCGGGCAAGGTGCTTTCGGGTCTCGTCAAGAAGATCGACGCCACGCTTCAGACGGCGAACGTCGGCGATCTCGCCTCGCTTGACGCGGCGGTTGCGATGCTGAACGCCTGATTTACCGATTATTTGCAGAAAGGAAACGAAAAAAATGAAGAACCTCGAAGGTAAAGTCGCCATCGTCACTGGCGCGGCGCGCGGAATCGGCGCGGCAATTGCCAAGAAACTGGCCGCAAACGGCGCGAACGTCGCAGTTTGCGACCTCAAGGCCGAATGGTGCGAAGAGACCGTGAAGGCGCTGGAGGCGCTCGGTGTGAAGGCGAAGGGCTATGGCGTGAACGTCGCCTGTTCGGCGGAAGTCGATGCCTGCGTGAAGGCCGTGCTCGCGGACTTCGGCAAAATCGACATCATGGTCAACAACGCCGGCATCACGAAGGACGGCCTCCTGATGCGCATGTCGGACGAAGATTGGGACGCGGTGCTGAACGTGAACCTGAAGGGGACGTTCCTCTTCACCCGCGCCGTCGCCCGCCCGATGATGAAGAACAAGGCGGCGGACGGAACCCAGCTCGGCGGTTCGATTATCAACATCGCGTCGGTCGTCGGCATCATGGGCAACGCCGGTCAGGCGAACTATACCGCCTCGAAGGGCGGCGTGATCGCCCTCACGAAGACGACCTCGAAGGAACTCGGCTCGCGCAACATCCGCTGCAACGCCGTTGCGCCGGGCTTCATCCAGTCGAAGATGACGGATGTCCTGCCCGAAGACGTCCGCAAGAACTACATGGAGCAGATTCCGCTCCGCCGGTTCGGCACGGTCGAGGACATTGCGAAGGCCGTCGCGTGGCTTGCGGGCGACGAGAGCGCCTACGTCACGGGACAGATCATTTCCGTGAACGGCGGCATGATCGGCTGACCCCCTTGCACGACAACCCCAAAATTTAGTATAATACACTCATCCAAATCATAAGGAGATAAAAACATCATGGCAGGAAAGCTTGAAGATCGCGTAAAAGAAATCATCGTCGAGCAGCTCGGCGTCAATGCGGAGCAGGTCACGACCGAGGCGTCGTTCATTGACGATCTGGGTGCGGACTCGCTTGATTCCGTCGAACTCATCATGGCGTTTGAAGAGGAATTCGGTGCTTCGATTCCCGAGGAAGATGCTGAGAAGCTGACGACCGTCGGCAAGGTCGTGGAGTACCTCAAGTCGAAGGGCTATGGCGACGATGGTTCTGCGCCTGCGAAATAAGCGGTAGGCGAATGCGTCCGAACGGGCGTGGGGTATTGGCCCCGCGCCCGTTTTGTTTGTTCGGGAAGGCGAACCCCCTTTTTCATCCGCATCAATTCGCCCGCACTCGCCCGCAAACCCAACCCCATCCGCCCCCAGTCACCCCGACCGGCCTCATTTTTGGTACAATACGTACTCGCTATGACCGAATGGGAAAAAATGCTGAACGGCGAGTGGTACGATGCCAACTTCGACCGGAAACTCCTCGCCCTGCGCGACCGTGCGGAAGGCCTGTGCTTCGCCTTCAACCAAACGCCCCCACACGACAGGGCCGCACGGACGGAGATTCTGCGCCAACTTCTGCCGCAAATGGCCGCGAATGTGACGATCCTCGCACCATTTTACACGGATTACGGCGAGAACTGCACGATTGGCGAAGGCACGTTCATCAACCACGGGGCCTACCTTATGGACGGAGCCGCGATTGCCATCGGGGCGCACTGCTTCATCGGGCCGAACCTTGGCTGCTACACCGCCTCGCACACGCTGGATGTGGTGCGACGGAATCAGGGGATGGAAAAGGCCTCCCCCATTACAATCGCGGACAACTGTTGGCTCGGCGGCGACGTGAAAATCCTTCCCGGCATCACAATCGGCGAGGGCTCGGTCATCGGCGCGGGGAGCGTCGTCACGCATGATGTGCCGCCGCACGTCATCGCCGCCGGCAACCCCTGTCGCGTCCTCCGCCCGATTGCCGGACCCAACCCCTCCGCGTGAGGCGACTGATATTTTCAGTTTGAGTGAACCTTTTCGAACGAAACCGCATTGACTGTATAAAACGGTCGCGTCGGCCGTCCAAAACGTCAAACAAAAGAAAGAAACGGTAAACTATGGCAATGCTGGGGCAAGGACTCGTTCTGATGATCGCCGGGATGACGATTGTCTACCTGTTCCTCTGGGTGATGATTATTATCTGCAAACACGCGAGCATCTTCGTCAGTCGGTTCTCGTACATCATTCCCGACGACGAGCCGAAGAAGAGGACTGCCCCGGCGGCGGTCGTCCCGTCCGCCGAGCCTTCCGCCGCGATTTCCGAAGCCCCCGCCGACGGGGAGGAGGTAAAGGCCCCCGTGCCCGGCACGGTTCTGCGCATTTCCGTGCAGGACGGGCAGATGGTCGAGAAGGACGACGAACTTCTCGTCATGGACGTGATGAAGATGGAAACCCCCGTCACCGCCCCGCGCGCCGGCTGCGTGAGCATCCGCGTTCAGGCGATGGACAAGGTCAGCACGGGCGACGTGCTGGCGATTATCGGCTAATAAAGACTTGAAGAGAGAATAAAATGAAGAAATTACTGATGGCATTGGCGGTCTGCGCGGCGGTTTTCGGCGCTTCTGCGGACGATGGGGACTGGAAGACAACCCTGCGGAAGGTCGGCGACCTCTCGCAGGATACGGGCATCGCGGGATTTGCGCAGAAAGCGCCGCCCGCCTTCATGACCGGCAACTTCGATGAGGCGGATCGTCCCGAAAAGAAACCTTTCTCGGCCAACCGCAACGGCTACTGGGACAAGGATCTCAATTGGCATGGCGGCTACTTCGACGACACGGGTGCGTTCGTCCCCGGTCATGAAATCCGCACCCTCTTCGGAATGCCCTACGGCATCGGACAGTTGATCATGATTCCGATTTGCATCATCCTGATGTATCTCGCCATCGTCAAGGGCTTCGAGCCGCTTCTCCTGCTGCCCATCGGCTTCGGCGGACTGCTCGCGAACTGCCCGCTTTCGGGCATCACCTCGCCGGCGATGATGCATGACGGCGTAATCACGTTCCTCGCTTCCGGCATTCCCGTGATGCAGGGCGGCGTAATCGAACCCGGCGGCTTCCTCCACTACTTCTTCAGGTTTGGCATCGATTCGGGCGTCTTCCCGATCATCATCTTCATGGGCGTCGGCGCGATGACGGACTTCGGGCCGCTGATTGCCTCGCCGAAGGCGGCGTTGCTCGGCGGCGCGGCGCAGCTCGGCATTTTCTTCGCCCTGTTTGGTGCGCTCGGCCTCACCTCCCTCTTCCCTGACCTCGGGTTCGGACTGAAGGAGGCGAGTTCCATCGGCATCATCGGCGGCGCGGACGGCCCGACGGCCATCTGGCTCACCTCGCGCCTGGCGCCGGAACTGCTCGGCGCGATTGCCGTGGCGGCCTACTCCTACATGGCTCTCGTCCCGATTATCCAGCCGCCGATCATGAAGGCGCTCACGACGAAGGAAGAGCGCATGATTCGCATGCCCCAGCCCCGTGAGGTCAAGCGCATCGAGAAGATTTGCTTCCCGCTGATCGTCCTTCTCCTCTGCGCGGTGCTTCTGCCTTCCGCAATGCCCCTGATGGGCGCGTTCATGCTCGGCAACCTGGCGCGTGAAGTCGGGCCTTCCGTCTCCCGCATTGCGGATACGATGGCCAACGCGCTCATCAACATCGTCACGATTATGCTCGGTCTCGCCGTCGGCTCGAAACTCGCCTGCGAGAAGTTCCTTTCGGGACAGACCCTCGCCATTCTCGCGCTCGGCCTGTGCGCGTTCTGCGTCGGCACGGCGGGCGGCGTTCTCATGGCCAAGCTCATGAACCTCTTCTCGAAGGAGAAAATCAACCCGCTCATCGGCTCGGCCGGCGTTTCCGCCGTCCCGATGGCGGCGCGGGTCTCGAACAAGGTTTCGCTGGCGGACGATCCCACGAACTACATCCTCATGCAGGCGATGGGACCCAACGTCTCGGGCGTTATTGGATCTGCTGTTGTCGCGGGCGTGCTTTATACGCTCTGCCGTTGATTGGTTCGGCATCCGGTCTTAAGGTCGGTGCGTAACAGCGTAGCGGACGGTTTCTTCCCTCACTCCGAACCGTCCGCTTTTTTCATGCCCTCAATCGAGCGGCCGCATGATTGCAATCTCCGCTTCAGA
>CAVAHB010000021.1:0-7935 GCA_963588415.1 Faecalibacterium sp. CAG:74 | reverse complement strand
GGTTGTCCATATATGGGCTCGGCGGTCGGACAGGAAGGGTTCGCCGCGCCGACAGGAAGGCAACTTTTTTTGAACTGGTGCGGAACTCGTGCACTACTCTGTACTGTGGTGCTGGCCATTGAACTCGCGCAGGGTCGCGGAGTTCGTGGAGATTGGGCGCGGCGGCCACGCGGAGCGTAATCTGACCTGACTGTTTCGCGTCATAAAAAAAGTGGCTGAGCCACTTGTTCCAATCGCCCAAAAATATGATACAATACGTGGTGAAGCGGCAAAAGTCCGCCGCAGACAGGAAAGGTTGATACAGACATGGCAAGAATAAAGGAACTTGTTTTCGGCGCATTCGTTGCGCTCAGTGCGTTCGCGATGGCGGGCGAATGGCTTGAACCGGGCGTTCAGGTGGACGGCACGTGGCTCAACTCCGGTGCGGCGTTGAAGAAGGGACTCGTCATCTGGGAAGAGGAGGCAAACGGCATCCGCCGCGTCGCGCTCAAGAACAAGGGCGACGCGACGGTTCGTCCCGAGGAACTCGGCTGGCGCAAGGTCGGGCGCGGCGACTTTGACGTGAAGGGACTAAAGGTCTGGCTCGAGGGCTGGCAGATGGCGAGCCCCTGCGGCGTGAGGAACTGGAACGACGATCCGTTCGACTACTCCGCCGGCTACCTGCACAACTGCGTCTCGACCCCGGGCGACTTCCATCCGGGGGAGAAAGGACGCTTTCTCGCCGACCATATGTGCTGCTTCCGCCGTCCGGACGGGCGGATGCGCCTCTACGGCTTCACGACGGGGAAGGATCGCTTCGGACACTTCCGCATGAAACTCGGCGAAAACGGCATCGACGAGTTCTTCCTGCTCAACGCCTGCGACCGCGCCGAACTCGCGCCCGGCGGCATCATTCGGACGGAGGCGCTCGTCGAGATGGAGGGCGACGACACGGAGGCGCTCTTCGCCGCGTTCGCCGACCGCTGGGCCGCCGACTCGAACGCCCGCCGCAAGTTCGACGCACCAATCGGCTGGTGCAGCTGGTACTACTACTTCAACAAGGTCACGCTCGCGGACGTGATCGAGAACATGGACTGGCTCGTCGCGCACCGCAAGCAGGGCTTCGACCGGGTGAAGGTGATTCAACTCGACGACGGCTACCAGCCGACGCTCGGCGACTGGCTCGAAGCGAACGCGAAGTTCCCGGGCGGGCTGAAGAGGTATGCCGCGGAAGTGAAGTCGCGCGGCTTCGTGCCGGCGCTCTGGGTCGGCCCGTTCATGGTCGAGGAGACTTCCGCGCTCGCCCGCGAACACCGCGACTGGCTGGTGAAGGGTGCGGACGGCGAACCCGCCGCGCCGCACTCGTGGAACGACAACCACAAGGTCTTCGTGCTGGACGGCACGAACCCGGCCGTGCAGGAACACCTGCGCAACCTCTTCCGCACGATTCGCGGCTACGGCATCGAATACGTGAAACTCGACTTCTGCATGATTGCCGCGTCCGTGAAGGACGCCGTCTACCACGACCGGTCGGCGACACGGGCGCAGGCCCTGCGGCGCGGCTTCGAGGCGATTCGCGAAGGCTTCGGCGACGACGGCTTCATCCTCGGCTGCACCACGCCGTTCGGCCCGGTCGTCGGCATCGTGGACGCAATGCGCTCCTCGACGGACATCACGCCCTACTGGCAGGGTGAAGGCCACCAGTATGCCGAAGCGCCGAACGTGCCGAACGTCTGCCGCAACGTAATCGGCCACGTCTACCAGAACGGGCGGCTCTGGGTGACCGACCCCGACACGCTGATCGTGCGCGACGACGAGACGAAACTGACGCAGGGTGAAGTCGAACTCTGGGCGGAGGCCGTGGCGTTTGTCGGCGGTTCGCTTCTGCTGGCCGACCGCTTCTCCACGCTTTCGCCGGCGCGTCTGCCGCTCGTCAAGCGGGCGCTCGCCGATGCGGGTAAATACCTTTCGCCGCGCCCGGCGGATCGCTGGGAACGCACCTACCCGACCGTCTGGCAGGCGGTGAAGGACGGGCGGCTTCAGACGGCGACCTTCGACTTCGACGACGCTCACACCGTGACTGTTTCGGGTGGAAAGGGCGTGTGGGTCGAGGAGGCGGGCGTGCGCAAGTTCAAGGTCGGCCGCCCGCCCGACGCGGCAAAAACGGAGGCGGAAGCCGCCTACGGGCGCGAGGCACGGGATGGACTTGAAATCCGCATTGACGAGACGAAGACGCTCGACGAGGTGAACGCGCTTGTCGTGCCGCCGGGGGCGAAGGTTCTTTTCAAGCGCGGCGGCGTGTGGCGCGGACAGCTTCAGCCTCGCAGCGGCAAGCCCGGCCATCCCGTGACCTACGGCGCATACGGGGAGGGCGCGAAGCCCGTCATCGAGCCGAGCTACGACCGCAGCCGCGCGGACGACTGGACGGACGAGGGCGGCGGCGTGTGGTCGGCGCGGACGGGCGCGGCGGCGGACATCGGCAACATCATCCTCAACCATGGCGCGGCGGGGTGCGCGTTCAAGCGGGGAACGCGGGCTGAACTGACGCGCGACCTCGACTTCTGGTGCGACCCCAAGACGTTTGCCGTCCACTTCAAGTCGTGGGCGAACCCGGCGATGCGCTGGCAGTCGGTCGAACTCGCCGAGAAGGTACACGCCATCGACGAGTCGTGGGCGCACGACGTCGTCTACGACGGGCTTGCCCTGCGCTACACCGCCGCGCACGGAATCGGCGGAACGGAGGTGAAGCGCGTCACCGTCCGCAACTGCGACATCTCGTGGATTGGCGGCGGCTACCTCTATTATGACAAACTCGGCAACGGCGTGCGCTATGGCAACGGCATCGAGTTCTGGAGCGCGGTCGAGGATGCGCTCGTGGAGTCGAACCGCGTGTGGGAGGTCTGGGACGCGGGGCTGACGAACCAGTCCAGCGGCGATGACGTCGTCCAGAGCAACGTCACCTATCGCGGCAACGAGGTCTGGAACTGCGAATACTCCTACGAATACTGGCAGCAGGGGGCGCGGGCGAAGACCGCGAACGTGATTGTCGAGGGCAACCGCTTCCGCGACGCGGGGAAGGGCTGGGGACACCTCCAGCGGTGGAATCCGAACGCGGCGCACCTGATGTTCTACGACACGACGGCGGCGACGACGAACTTCACCGTGCGCGGCAACCTCTTCTCGCGCTCGGAGGATACGCTCTTCCGGTTCTTCACCGACTGGCGGGCGAACCTCACAATGGCGGGCAACGAGTGGGTTTCGGGCGGCGAGCCGATCTGCCGCTTCCACGGCCGCCCGACGGCGAACCTGACCTACCGCTATCCCGACCGTCTCGACCAGATTCACTGCGACGACGCGGCGGAAATCGAATCGCAGGGGAGCGGTGCGCGCGTCTTCACGTCAATGCAACTGAAGGAATTCAAGGAGTTCGTCAATGAATAAGTTTCTGCTCTACGTTTCCATCGTCGCCTCGATCGGCGGCTTTCTCTTCGGCTTCGACTCGGGCGTCATCTCGGGTGCGGAAGGCGCGATACAGAATGAGTTCGCGCTGACGCCGTTCTGGCACGGCCTCATCATCTCCGGGGCGCTCATCGGCACAATCATCGGCGTGTTCACGGCGGGGCGGCCGAGCGACCGCTGGGGGCGGCGGCCCGTCCTCTGGGCAATGGCCATTCTCTTCCTCGTGTCGGCGGTCGGGTGCGTGTTCACGCCGATGGATGCGACGCTCGGCCCGCACCTGCTCGGCTGGTTCCGCTTCATCGGCGGGCTCGCCATCGGCGGCGTGAGCGTGGTCGTGCCTCTCTACATCGTTGAGATTGCCCCCGGCAAGCATCGCGGACTGCTCGTCGGGCTGAACCAGTTCAACGTCGTCTTCGGCATCCTCGCCAGTTACATCACGAACTATTTCGTCGCCAAGTACACGCCGGGGGTAGATCCGCGCATCGTGTGGCGCGTGATGCTGGGCGTGGAGTGCCTGCCGATTTTCCTCTTCATGGGGCTTCTCGTCACGATCCCCGAATCGCCGCGCTGGCTTGTGCGGGCGGGACGCGCCGACGAGGCGGCGGACGTCCTGGCGCGGACGGGCGTTCTCTCCGTGAAGGAGACCGTGGACGAAATCCGCACCTCGCTGGCGGCGGCGGAAGGCGGGCGCGACGTTCCGCTCTTCCAGCGCAAGTACCTGAAACCGATTCTGCTGGCGTTCTTCATCGCCTTCTTCAACCAGACGAGCGGCATCAACGCAATCAACTACTATGCGCCGCGCATCTTCGGGATGATTTTCGGCGAAGGTTCGTCGATTGCCGCGCTCGTCGGCACGATGGGCATGGGATGCGTAAATCTCGTCTTCACGGCGGTTGCATTCGCGATTATCGACCGCGTCGGGCGGCGCGTCCTGATCCTCACGGGGTCGGCGGCGATGATTCTGATGCACGGCCTCGTCGCGTGGCAACTTTCGCTTGAACAGCCGAACACGGCGATTGCCGTCTGCGGCATATTCGGCTTCATGGCGTTCTTCGCACTGTCGTCGGGCGCGTGCCTCTGGGTCTACATCTCGGAGGTGTTCCCGAATGCGGTTCGCGCGAAGGGTCAGGCGTTCGGCTGCTTCATCCACTGGTTTCTCTGCACGGCGATCAGCTGGGCGTTCCCGTGGGCGGCGGCGAAGGCCGGTTCCGCGACATTCGGCTTTTTCGCGCTGATGATGGCCTGCCAGCTCGTCTGGGCAATCTTCTTCATGCCCGAGACAAAGGGCGGCACAACCGAAGACATTGAAAAAAGATTGGGATACTGAGGATACTGAGGAGAAATATGATACCACGAATCAAGAGCCTGCTCGACCGAACCTTTGACAAGGAGCAGAAGAAGTTCCGCCGCGATGCGGACTGGCAGCCACTTCTGAACCGCTTCATCGCGGACGGAATTGACGATGAAACCCGCGCCCGCATCGGGCTGGAGAAAATGCTGAAGGCCGAAACGCCCGCTTTCATGGAGGGGGAGCGCATCCATTTCCTGCGGACGGTTCGGCAAATACCCGACCTCCATTCGGAGAAGGAGATGGAAGACCGCCGCGCTTCGGGAACGGCGTTTGGCGAGAAAGGGGTCGTCTTCAACCTGACGGCGGACTTCGGGCCGACGATTCGCGACGGACTCGATGCGCGGCTCGCCGAAATTGAGACGCGGCTTGAACGCGCCCGAACCGAGAAGGACGGGGAGGGCGTTCTCTTCCTCTCCAACGCGGCGCTTTCGGTGAAGGCGGTGCTGGATCTCGTGGATCGCTACCGTGCGGCGGCGGCGGACGACGGCGCGGCGGATTTGCTCGCCGCCGTCCACCGCGGGGCGCGTACGTTCCCGGAGGCCTTGCAGGTTTTGCGCGTTCTGCACTACGCGATGTGGTGCGAGGGCGAATACCACTGCGGTCTCGGGCGCATCGACCAGTACCTCTATCCCTACTACGCGGCGGATCTTGCGGCGGGACGGCTGACGGCGGCGGACGCGCTTGAGTGGATCGAGGAGTTCTTCATCGCCTGCAACCGCGACAGCGACCTCTACATCGGCGTTCAGCAGGGCGATAACGGCCAGTCCGTGATGCTCGGCGGTGTGACGCGCGAGGGGAAGGATGCGTTCAACGACCTGTCGCGACTTTGCCTGAAGGCGTGTGGCGAACTGAAACTCGTCGATCCGAAGATCAACCTGCGTGTGGGGAAGAATACGCCGCTCGACATCTACGAGGCGGGCACGGAACTCACGAAGGAGGGCCTGGGCTTTCCGCAATACGCGAACGACGACGTGGTGATTCCAGCGCTTGAACGCTGGGGCTACGAGCGTGAGGATGCGCGGGACTACTCGGTCGCCGCGTGTTGGGAGTTCCTGATTCCCGGCTGCGGCCTCGACATCGACAACATCGACGCGGTTTCGTTCGTCGGCTGTCTCGACGCGGCGCTTCGCACGGACTGCCCGACATACGAGGCGGTTGAGCGGGCGTTCTTCGACGAGATTCAGCGTCGGGCGGATGCGCTCGTCGCGAAATACCGGCATGTGGAGATTCTGCCGGGTCCGTTCGTCTCGGTGATTTCGACGGGGTGCATCGACCGCGCCCGCGACATCTGCAGGGGCGCGAAGTACAACAACTTCGGCATCCACGGCACGGGCATTGCCGTCGCCGTCGATTCGCTCGCGTCCGTCCGCGAACTCGTCTTCGAGAAACATCTCGTCACGCTCCCCGAACTCGTGAAATTGCTCGACACGGACTTCGCCGGTCGGCCTGACGTCCTCGCGGCGGCGAAGGCCGCGCCGAAGATGGGCAACGCCGACCCGCGTACGGACGAGATCGCGAAACGGCTCGTCAACTTCTGGGGACACGCCTTTGACGGGCGGCGAAACGACCGCGGCGGAATCTTCCGCCCGGGCACGGGGAGTGCGATGTATTACATTTGGCATGCGCGGGAGGTGCCGGCGAGCGCGGACGGACGGCTTCGCGGCGAACCGCTGTCGGCGAACTACGCACCGTCGCTTGATGCGCAGGTAAAAGGCCCGATCAGCGTCGTGCGCAGTTTCACCGAACCGAACCTCATCCCCGTCTGCAACGGCGGACCGCTGACGATTGAGATTCACGATTCGGCGTTCGCCTTCCCGGACGGCGTGGAGAAGGTCGCGAGACTCGTGAAGTTCTTCGTGGATCGCGGCGGACACCAGATGCAAATCAACACCATCAACCGCGAGACGCTCCTTGACGCGCAGGCGCACCCCGAACGGCATCGCCACCTGATCGTGCGCGTGTGGGGGTGGTCGGGCTACTTCGTCGAACTCGACAAGTGCTTTCAGGATCAGATCATCAGGCGGGTCGAACTCGCCGCGTCGTGACGGGCCGCGTCTTCGAGATTCGCGAGTTCACCTTGCAGGACGGCCCCGGCATTCGCACGACCGTCTTCTTCAAGGGGTGTCCGCTCAGGTGCGCGTGGTGCCACAACCCGGAAGGCCAGTCCACCGCCATCGAGACGATGACGCGGCGGATGGGCGAACGGGTGGTGTGCGGTGTGGACTGGACGGCGGAAACCCTTGCGGCGGAACTCCTGCGCAACGTCGACATTATTGCCTCGTCGGGCGGTGGCATCACCTTTTCGGGCGGCGAGCCCCTTATGCAGGCCGATTTCATCCTGGAACTCATTGACGTCATTCGATCGCGACCCGGGGCGAAGGGCGTGGGTCTCGCCATCGAGACGAGCGGATACGCTTCGCCCGAAACCTATCGCCGCGTCATTTCGCGCCTTGACTTCGTCTATCAGGACCTGAAGCACCACGACGCGGCGGCCTTTCGCCACTGGACGGGCGGCGATCTTGCCATCGTGCTGGAGAATATCGCATGGCTGAAGGTGAGTGGCGTTCGGCATTGCCTGCGGGTGCCGGTCATTCCGAATGTGAACGACTCACCCGAAGACCGCGCCGCCCTTGAGGCAATCATCGGCACAACGCCCGTCGAGTGGTTGCCATACAACGTCGCCGCCGGTGCGAAGTACCCCATGCTCGGCCGAACCTATCCGTTCGCGTCAACTCCAATAGTCAGGTAGGGCACTTGCACAAATGGAAGAAAATCGGTATCATATGCGGCGAGGCTGCGGAGGATGCGCTCTCGGTTGAGCGTGCCGACAGCTCCAACACAAACAAGGAACAAGAGATGCCAACAACAACTAAGAAAGTTGCCAAGAAGCCGGTCAAGGCGGTTGCCGCAAAACGGGCACCCGTGAAAAAGGCGTGCCGTTGCGCGAAGAAGACGACTCCTGCGAAGAAGGCATGCTGTTGTGAAAAGAAAGTCGTCGCAAAGAAGACGACAAAGAAGACTACGAAGAAGCCGGCCAAGAAGTAAGGTCGAGTTGGAGAAGGGCGAAAGAATCGCCCGTGGCGCACGGATCGAAAGGTCCGTGCGCCTTGTTCGTGCCCCAGTTTGCAAAAAGGAAAGGACAAGCC
>CAVAHB010000020.1:0-25206 GCA_963588415.1 Faecalibacterium sp. CAG:74 | reverse complement strand
GACGCAACCAACGTCTACACGCGGACGGAAGCGGACGCGAAGATTGCGGCGGCGGTCCCGGCGGACTACGAAAGCGTCAAGGCCAAGGCCGAGGGCGCGGTGCAGATCGAAACCGACCCTCATTTCGCCGCGTGGACGAACGGGATAAATGTCGTCATTGGCAAAGAGGCGTCCAAGCATGATGACACGATCTCCGACGGGGTCATCGCGATAGGCCAGTCGGCCAAGGCAATCGACTTTGGCATCGCCGTAGGCAAGAGCGCGGAAACGACAAGTTCGCAAGGGATTGCGGTAGGTCTCAACTCTGCTGCGAACGGAATCTCATCGATTGCGGTGGGCGAATCAACGCTGTCGGACGGCAACAGATCGATTTCCATTGGCACAGGATCGAAAGCCCGTTCCGACGGATCCGTTTCGGTTGGGCATCGCGCGGATGCAAAAGGAAACATGTCCGTTGCCATCGGGGCAAACGCCACTGCGAAGAGCGTCGCATCCGTTGCGATAGGCGTGCGAAGGGTCACGGGCGGATATTCTGCGGCAAGCAACGCAGCGGCCAACAGCATCGCGTTTCCATACTATCCGTCGGAGTTCTATTTCGGCGCATACAACGGCTCGACAGGCTCCAAGACGCTTCAGGCGTATCTTGACGAGAAGGCCAGCGCGACGGATGTCACGGCGGCGACGGACGCGCTTGCGGGAAACGTCGCTTCGAACGCGACCGAACTATCAAATCACGTCGCCGACAAGACGAATCCGCACGCCGTCACCGCCTCGCAGGTCGGGGCCTACAAGAAGAGCGAGACCTACTCCAAGACGGAGATCGGGCAGGTCGCAGGGAGCACCGCGACCAACGTGGTGCGCGAGCTCTCGCTCGGCGGCATCTGGGATTCGTCGCTCCAGGTATGGTGGACGCCGCGAATGGCGGACGGCAAGCTCACCTACTCGGCGACCACGAACGTCAACCTCAACGCGGGAGGCAACCAGTGAAACTCTTCCCCGCACCCTCCCTTTCGCTGGCCCTGTCCGTCCTCGCGACCGTCGGCATCGCGGAGAACGTGACGAACACGGTCGTGATGGTCGACCAGAACAAGAACCTCAACGTCGAGGGCGTCGCGTCCGTGCAGGACATCTCGTCCAACGCGGTCAAGGTGGCGATCGCGCAGGCCGAGGCGCGGGCGGCGCAGGCGACGGCGGCGTCCGTCAGCAACTCGATCCAGGGCGTGGTCGGCAACATCATGTCGAACAACGTGGTGATCTACCGCAGCGGCTTCACGGATGCGTTCGCCCCTCTCGTGGTCTTCACGGACGACGACGTCCTCGCCATCAGCGGCGCGGCGTGGACCGTGGGCGAGAGCGAGATCGTCTGCAACCTCTCCTACGTCACGACGGCCAACCTCGGCGCGGTCAAGCCCCTCGTCTACGCGCACAGCACGGTCGCGAACCGCGTGGACTTCGAGCAGGTGCCTGACGCGGACGTGACCTCGCCGGTCTACCACGCGGAGAGCGTCGTCTTCCAGGGGCAGACGTTCAGCGGCTACTACACCTTCTCGGCCACGATCAGCAATCCGTCGTCCACGACGAGCTACTTCCTGTGGATCAAGGCCGAGGGCGACACGCCGTCCGGCGACGGCCTGACGCTGGATCTTCCCAACGGCGTGACGGGCGGGGACACGGTCTCCGTCGAGTGGGGCGGCTACATCCTCAACTTCAAGGGCGGCGTGCTGAGGAGCCATCAAGATGCAGACTGACCTCCAGACAATCTTCGAGGCCTTCCAGAGGGCTTTGACATGCTTCTGCCTGGCGGGGCTTGCGTGCCTCGGCGTCGGTTCGGCGCTCTACCGCTTCCGGGGCGTGGTCGACGAGGTGTACCACAAGTGGCTGCGCCTCGACGCGCTCGGCAGGTGGGGCGCCGTCGCGGCGGTCTGCGCGATGGCGATGTACGGCGGGGCGAAGCACGGCACGGCGCAACACGCGGGCGCGGACGACGGGATCGGCCTCGTCTACATCGGACTGGACGTCACGAACGTCGTGGAGTCCGCGTCGGTCACGAACACCTTCACGGAGGTGGACGTGGCGTGGACGAACGGCACGGTGACGGCGGAGACGCCGGTCCAGGTGCGGATGTCGAGCACGAACGAGTGGCGGGTCCTCACAAAGATCGGCGCGTCCACGTTCGCCGACTCGCCGACGAACCACCTCTACTTCACCTGCACGGGCGACATGACGACGTATCCGTACTGGTGGGTCGGGTCGAATCCGCCCGCGATCGTCATCGAGGTGGCTGGCATCACGCTCACGCAGTTTGCGGCGTCGTCCCGAGCGGTCTCGATCGCGTGGACGTGCGAGGACCCGAGGGCGACCGAGTTCGTGGTCGAGTGCCGAAACGGGCCGGACGGCGAGTGGACGGAGCTGGCGCGGACGGCGGCGAAGAGCATCAGCGTCAGCGGGTTCTTCGTCGACCGCACGACGCAGTGGCGCGTCCGCTCGACCATCGACGGGGAGGGGGCGGCAGATGAATAGCCATCTTCTCTCGATCCTCGCGGCGGTGGCGGCGTGGCCTCTGTCCGGCGTCCAGGCGACGGGCGCGGCGGACAACGCGCTGGGCGCGACCGGATCGGCGACGAACACGGTCTTGTACTCGGACGTCAGGACCGAGAACGCATGGAAGCGCCAGGTCGTGATGCAGGACGCGGACGGCGAGTTCTTCAACGACGAGGGCCAGGTGGGCGAACTCGCGCGGGTCACGGCGGCGGACGAGGCGGCGACGAACGCGCAGAGCGTCGCGGCCAGCGCCCGCGTGGCGATGACCAACGCGCTGGCGCGGCTCGACGAGGCGGCGGCCGGCATGGCCACGAACGCCGTCGGGCTTGCCGTCGTGATCGCGCCCGAGACGAGCCGGACGAACCTGACGATGTTCGTCGTGGACGAGTGGACGGACGGCGAGACGGACACGCAGCTCGTCTGGATCAACAGGGAGCTCGACCTGGAGCCGAACCGCTACGTCGTGTACGAGGGCTACGGCCTGTCGCAGACGAGCAAGGTGACGTGGACGAGCTGGTCCGCCCCGACGAACGTGACGGTGAACGGCAGGACGTGGACGGGATGCCGCAAGTGCACGGTCTCGCGTCCGGCGTGGGCGAAGGACAAGACGTGCCTCACGAACCCGAACGAGTCGAAGTTCGGCGGCGCGAACGGCTTCGACTTCGGCGACCTCGTCCTGACGATGGGAGGGACGCCGCTCGACACGTGCATCCTCACGAACAAGGCGGACGCGACGGACGTCATCTACTTCGACAACGGCTTCTTCAAGGGCCACATGACGGGAGGCGAGTGACATGAGGACTCTTTCGGCGGCGTTCTGTGCGCTTCTGTGCGCTTCTGCGGCGGCTGACGCGCTGAACAAGGAGCAGAGGCGGTTCTTCGAGAACAGGCGCATCTGCGTGAGGCGGGACACGACGACGATCCCCGGATCGGTGATCTCGCACTACGAAAGGAACGGCAAGCCGGACACCAAGGCCCCGGCGGTCGTGACGAACGTGCTGCGTTCCGTCGTCGGGGCGGAGCAGAAGAACCACCTGCAGTCCCTGGCCGAGCAGCTGCGCGACGCGGCGGAGCGATGGCAGGCCGCAGCGGAGAAGAGAGCCGAACGGCTTGACGCGCTCCGCGCCTACCTCGTGGAGCAGCGCGACGCGGCGAAGCTGCCTACGACAAGGGCAATCTATCAGGCGTTGATTGACATGATTGACGCAGACGAGAGCTGACGCCATGTGCATGAGAAACACGGAGGACGGGTGCGTTCTTGCCGCACAGCAGAAAGAGTTGAAGGAGCGCGTGAGCGCACTTGAACGCGATGTCGCCAACATCCGGGCGGAGACACGGGCCGGGTTCAAGCAGGGCGCGGAAACGCTGCGCGAGATCAATACGTCCGTGACGAACCTTGCGCATGACTTCGGGCAACGGTTCAACAACATCGAGGCAACCGTAGTCTCGGAAAAGGTCGAATGGGGCAAGACGCTTCGGAAGATTGCACTATGGTCGGCGATGGTGCTATTGTCGGGCTGTGCCGTGGCAATGGGCGTGACCATATACAAAAACTTATTCAAGTGATATTGACGGACGGTTGAAATGCGGAAGACAACAAAAACGAAAGGACAAACAGATGGGACTTAAATCCTGGATTGCGAAAACGGCTGTCAACTACGCAAAGCCGCTGATAAAGGCGGAGCTGACGGTTGACAAAATGGCGGACTACGCCGTTGGCGTCGTGGATTGGGCGGCAAGTTCCGCCGCGCGCAACGCAAGCGACGAACGGCTGGTGCAGATTGCCAGGGGCTGCAACTTGTGCGCATCCGTCCTCGGCAACATTGCCACCGCCATTGACCCGTCAAGCGACGGCGGGCGGCAGATCACCGACCGCGAGAAACAGCCGCTTCGGGCGAACATGGGTGAGGCGGTGCGTCTGATAGTGACGCAGGAGCAGCTCGACGCGCAGGTAGAGGCGGCTTGCGCACTGGCGATTGAAAGGCTTTCTTGAATCACTGAAGGACTTGGAATGAAGATCAAAAATGCCATACAGAAGGCCAAACAGAAGGCCAAGACGAAGGTCGCCGCCAAGTGCGGCAAGAGTAGCAAGTGCACCAAGGCCGCGAAGGCCGCCGTCGCGCTTCTTCTCTTCGCCGCGCTTGGCGGTGTTGCTGGTTGCCTTTCGCCGGGCGACATGCAGCAGCCGTCGCGTTCGCAGACGATGCGAAACGACTTCCGCGACTGCAACTTCTACTTTGCCGGAATGCCGGGCAGGGACGGCAACTCGGGGGCGACCGAAGGCGTGGCCGCGCCCGCGCTGGAAATGTTCACACAGGCACAGGCCAGCGAAGGCAGCGAAACCGTGACGCCCACGGCAACGTCGAAGCCTGCCATGACAATCGACACGGACGCGGCGTTCGACATTCCGATAAACAAGGCGAACAGCGGAACGTCTGCCGCTGGCGGCGCGGCGGAGAAGCTGCTTGGCGCGGGCGCCGACTGGCTTTCCGGCAAGCTTGGCTCGACGACAACCACTGATGCAACAGGCACGGCCGCAACGGCTGATTCGAAGACGCAGACAACGGTGAACTGCGCTGACGGAACAGGTACAGACTGCCAAGCAAAATGATATGATGCGCCTTTTCCGTGGTTGACCTTTCGTTGCCCACGGCAAGTCCCGCCGGAGGTTTTGCCCAAAACCGATGAAGGCGGGGCTATTTATTTCTTCAGCAGATTGCCAGGCTTTGCCACGGGACCGCTTGCGGACTGGTACGCATCCCAAACCGCGTCGGGGTCGAGCTTCTGGGGTTGCGCGACCTTCCACGTAAGGTATGCACACCATGCCGAAAGCGCAATCAGCGCGTATGTCTTCCAGTCTTTCATGACACGCATTATACCATATCGACCCACTATCCGATAGCCTCCACGACCGCCCCGTATTCCCGCACCAGTTCGTCCGTAGCCGCCTCGAAGGAGTAGCCGTGCGTAATCTTCAGGCGGTCGGAATGTCCGAGCAACGCACCTGCTGTGGTGATTCCGTACCTTCTGCGCACGTCCGTCGCGAAGCTGTGCCGCAGCTGGTTTGGCGACCACGCCGAGACGCCCGCCCGTTTCGCGGCATCCCTGACGGTGCATCCGTAACGCGCCGTTTCCCATTCGGACGTAATCTTGTCGGGGATTCCGCGAACCCCGCGCCTGCCTTCCGCGCCGTTCGCCGTCTCCACGTCAAACGCGGCTTGCGGCGAGAACGGATGCTGCCACGCCCTGTACTTCTCAAGAATCGCCCTTGCCTTCGGCCCAATCAGCACGGCGCGGTCTTTCCCCTTCCATTCGGTCTTGTGCCACTTCGGCTTGTACACCCAAGGCGTCCGCGTGGTGTCTATGCAAGCCCACTCCATATTGCAGATTTCGCCGGGGCGCATTCCAGTAAGCCGTTGCACCCGCACCATGTCCGCCGTGTTTCGCGCCATGACCGCGCAGGTGGCTTCAATTGCGGAATCATCCACGGGGCGCACGGGTTCGGTTTCCGGCGCATCGCTGCGAAACGCCTTCAGGTTCTGCACCTGCGAAAGCTCCGCCTTCTGCGTGGCCGAAATAAGCCCTTCGTCCAACGCCCAACGCCACAGCCGCTTGCACCTTTCCATGTAGCGGTTCACCGTGACGCGGGCAATGCCGCTGCGAACAAGTGCGTCGCGCACAGCCAGCATGTCGGCGTGTTGCAGTTCCGCCGCAGGGCGCGTTCCGTACATCTGCCGAAGAATCCGCACGGCGTTCTGGCATCCCCACGCTTCGCCAGTCTGCGACCCGTCCTTGCGGCGGTAGTAGGTTTCACACCAGCCGAGCCAGCCGCCGCAGATTTCGTCCACGGTCTTGCCTTCGATGTGGATTGTGGGGACGTGCCGCGTGGCGGCTTCCCAGATCTTCTGCGCGGCGGCGATGGCCACGTCGCGGGAGCGGTCGGCGTGTAGCGCGATTTCGCTTCCGGGGGCGCACAGCTTTCGCGCCTTGCGCTTCTTCTCGCCCGGCAGTCGCACCGCGTACCACCAGTACCCGTTGTTCACGTAAACAGTGCCCTTCATAGAGCCGTTTCCTTTCGTTTTTTGTCTGCCAAATGTGTTATAAAGTGTTATATAGTTTTTCGCAAACCAACAGTTTTACAGGGGAATATTATACAACATATTTGCTCGTCACGCTCACGAGACGTTGAATTCGGCAAGCGCAAGATCAATGATCTTCTTGCGGATCTCGTCCGACCATTCGGGATGCGAATCAAGCCGCGACAGCAAACTCTCCGTCATCTTGCGCCGCGCGTCGAACTTCCCGTGCCAGACCTCGCTTTCCGTACGCATCCTTTTGACGTCCGCCTCGGCTTCTTGGACGACGCGGTCGATCTCCTTCGCTATCCGCGCCACCTCCTTGTCGCTATTGGCGCGAATGAGGTCGATCTCGTGACGGCCGTCCATGACCTTGCTGGCCATGCGCATCAGACCTTGCGCAATCTCCGGCGAGACCCCGAACGTCTTTCCGGCGGACGAAGACATCGCGCCATGGCCGTCCAGGACTTCCGGCTCCAGGGCGTCGGAACGAGACGATTTCACCAGCTGAAGGCCATGCCTTGCCATGTCAACCCTCCAATTTCTCCGAAAGAGCCGTCAGCGTCGCGAGATCGTCGGACAGGCTCTTCTTTTCCTTCGCCGAATGGGTCTTCTGGGATTCGGCAATCTGCTCGTCGTAAACGCCCAGCATGCCCTTGTATGCCTCTTGCACGTGCTCGTAATTCGTCTTGCGATAGTCGGGCAGCATCGTCTCGTCGAGGCTTTTGCAGACCTCGCTCTCCCAGTCGTCAAGGGCCGTTCTCACCTTGTCGACGAGCTGCCCTTGCCAATGGCAGGTGTCCCATGCGAAAAACACGCCTTCGACGAACGCCTGCAGGCAGACGGACATCGTCTTGACGACATTCTTCGTGAAGATCTTGCCGATTTGCGTGTAGACCTCGCGGCTGAACGTCTTGCCGAACAGCTTTCCGACCTGCTTGACGCCCATCTTCACGAGATTGCCGACGCCGTTGGCCGCGCCTCCCACGCCGCTGACGCTTCTCACCGTCTGCGAAAAGCATTCGCTCGCCACGCGCTGACCCAGACAAAGCGCCAGGTTTCCGACGAGCCTCTTCAGTTCCGGATTCTCGATTGTCCGTGCGCGGTTCTCGACATGGCGGACGGTCATGTTCGCAAGTTCGTCCAGATCCTCGTCCATGTGACGGAAGACGTCCATCAGGTAGTCTTCGATGGACTTTGCCAGCACGTCCGTGCCGAATGGGAGGAGATGCCCCGACACGTATGCCTGACATTGCTGCGCATCGACCCATTTGTTCGAGTCGGACACCTCTCCCTGCACGTCTTTCAGAAGTGAATTCACGCCCGCCTTGACCTGTCGCGGCAGTTCCGAGGAGATTTTCGCCATATACCTGTCGACGATGGCATAGGCTTTCTTTTCGTCTTCGGCCAGTCGTCTCCGCTGCTGCTTCAGTTCGTCGACGGCCGCTTCGCCTGCGGCAATCGTCGCCAGCAGGGTCTCGATCTCGCCGCTGCGCTGCCTTGCCAGCGAAAGCAGGGCGTCCGAAAAGCGGCGATTCAGTTCCTGCGCGCGCGACTCGGCGAATGCGACGGAGGCGACGGATCGCCACAGGGCGTCCGCATTCGGCAACGTGCTTTCGCCGTCCTCCGTCGGCAGGGAGGTTTCGACGATGACGAGTTCCGTCTTGCGATGGAGCGAGTCCTCGGCGGCAAGGCGGATCTCCTGTATGCGCTTGTCCGATTCGTCCGACCCCGCCGGCGCCCGGTTGACGACGAGGATGACCGGCGTTTCGCCGAAATGCGTACAGACCTCCCCGATCAACCCCATGAGCTTGCGATCGCTCGCGCCGAAGCCGACTTTATACGAGACGGGGAAGACGATGACGTCGCTCTCCGGCAGGAACTCCTTCAGGACTTCCGCATGTTCGAAAATGACGGCGTTGAAGCCGGGGGTGTCAAAGACGTTCAGCCCGCGAAAGCCCTTGCGGGTCTCCGGCAGTTCCGCCTTCAGGCGCAGCAGCTTGCCGTCGGGCTTGCGGGTCAGCGAATCGAACTGGCTCCGCGTGAGCTCCTCGACGGTCGCGTCGCGGTTCACGGCCAGCAGCCGCTCCTTGTCCGCAAGGCCGTATTCAATCCACGTCACCGTCCCCGTTGTCGGCTGTGCGCCGGCAACCAGGAACTTGCGTCCGAGAAACGCATTGACGAGCGTGGACTTCCCGCTGGAGGTCTCTCCCACCAGCGGGACGTAACTTCTCGGATGCGCCATTCGGTCGGCGAGAAAATTCATCGTCGGAACGACCTTGGCGTCCGGCGACTTCGCCAGCAAATCCCAATTTTCCTCCAGGGCCTTAATCAGCGATGCCGTATCCATCAGAGCGCCTCCAGTTCCTTTCGCAGCGACGCGAGCTGCGCCGCATCCTCCTTGACGGCGTTGGCTTCCGCCGCCCTCTCCTCCGCCGACTTTGACAGGTCGGCGATGGCCTTGCGGTGTCGCGCGTCGACGACGTCCTTCTGGTTCCGCAGCCAGTCGCGGATTGCGTAGTCGAGCTTCTCGGTCATGTCGGACAGGGCCGACGAGAAGAGCTCCCTTCGGGCCCTTTCCTCCTGCGCGACAAGAGCGAACAGTTCCCGCCGCGAAGCCTCTTTTTGCTGTTCCAGACGGATCTGCCGCAATTTGTCCCCTCCGAAGCCGCCAAAAAAACCGCCCAGCAGCCCTCCGAGAACTCCGCCGATGACGGTTCCGAGGATCGGAACGACCGAACCGATGGCGGCGCCAACTGCCGCGCCGCCCGCGGCCCCGACGACGCCGTATACCGACTGCGACGCCGTCTCTTTTTTCGAGAAGCCGCCGGAATCGAGCCTTGCGGTCGCACCTGCGACATTCAGCGTTTTGGCCGTGTCGTCCACGTCCTGAAGCCCCGCCAGCATCTCCTGCAGCTGGTGCGCCATGTTCAGAAACTTCGGCTGGAGCGTCTCGAACAGCGTCGGAAGGCATTTCTTCTTCAGGATGTCGCTGTAAGCCTTTTGAAGCCGCATGTCATCGACAAGCCCGTTGTCAATGACATTGCGCACTTCATTGCGAAGGTTCTCGGCGAACTTCCGGCATTCCGAGGCAATCAGGCTGTCGACATCGCCTTTCTGCCCGTCAAGGAAATCGCACGCCATCCGCACGAGTTTCGCGTTGCTTTCAAGGCAGGCGGCCGTCTTTTGCCTCTCTTCGTCGATCTTGGCCCGTTCGACGCCGACATCGCCCGAAAGTCGCTCATGCCGCCAGGAAGCGCCCGCCTCTGCGGCGGCAAGGAGGTCGATGGCGGCGGACTTCTTGCCGGCGACAATCTCCTTGCGCCAGTCGCGCGCGAACGCGACGATGTCCTCGCGAAAGGCCTCGATGCCGGATTCCGCGACCTTTTTCGCATTGCCTTCCACGCGCCCGTCCAATGCGCGTTTGACGCAGACGACGGACGATTCCGCGACGCTCGACTTGGGCAGGTTGAGACGCGCGGCGACGTCTTGGATGACCCTGTGGTTGTGCGCGCGACCTTCGTTCACCTCGTCTTTCGACTCGTCCGTCCACTGGTTCTGAACCCAGAAGACGCGCCCCATCAGAGGCAAGGCGCCCTGTATGAAGACGGACTCGCTCTGGGTGATCGGCGGAACCGTCCGAAGCATGAAGATGGCCGCCGTGCAGCGCTGGAGATACTCCGTCGTCGTCTTCTGGTTTGCCGCCGTGACGCTTCCCACGCCGGGCAGGTCGACGAATGCGATGCCGCCCTTGAGCAAATCGCTCTTGACGGCGATCTCGATGCAGGCGACGCCCTTGGCGTTCCCGGGGTTTTTCTCCTGATGGACGTAGTCCGAAAGGCCCGCTTCGCTGCACGGCACGGACTCCCGCTTGACGGACGAAAGGACGACGGTCGCTTCCGGCGCGGAACTCTCCCCGTACCTGATGACGGTCGGAACGCACGTCGTCTCGTCGGCGTCGACCGGCAGCAGGATGTCCCCGAACAGGACGGCGTTCAGGAACGAACTCTTCCCCGAGCCTTGCGTTCCGAGGACGGGAATGAGACATTCCATCGACTTCAGGTCGTCAACGCTCTTCTCAAAACGCTTCCGAATGTCGTCGGAATCCAGGTATTTCCCGATAAGGTCGCGGATTGCCGAATCTGAATAAAACCCCAGGAGATCCATGACCATCCTCGCTTATTTAAGGGCTTTGTTCTTGGCGGTCTTGGGCGCCGCTTTCCGAGGCTTTCGGACGGTTGTTCTCCTTGCCTTGGCGGCGACCATCTCGTCCAATCGTCCGGCAATCGCCGTCAGCCGGGCGGACATGTCGTCCTGCGCCGTCTGGACGCCGTCGATCTTGCGCATGACGTCGTCGAACCTCTCTTCGAGATCCCGCGACATCCGCCGCACGGCATCCGCGACCTTCCCCACCGCTTCGCCGGCATCCGTTCCCGCCTGAGGTTCGTTCAGCTTCTCCAGCGGCGCCAGCAGGTCGGACAGCGCGTCCTGAAGTTGCTTGAGCGTCAGTTTGGTCTGCTCGTCCACCATGATCTTGACTTGTTCCATCATTTCGTGATTTCCTTTCTGAGATTCGCAAATTGTGCCACGTAATTGCCGGTGGCATGGCGGCGTTTGTTCGTCAGCCGGAAAAGCGAAGCCATGTCGTTCACGAAGCGCTGCCGCGCCGTTTCGGAGGCGTAAATGGCCTCGTCGAAGTAAAGTTCGTGGAGGAGCGTCGACCAGTAGAGTTCGCGGTCGCAGACCACGACCCCGAACACCGGCTCTCCGCGCATGAACTCGCGGACGATTTTCAGCATCTCGAAATAGGCTTCCGCCAGGACGTCCCGATTGGCCGTTCCGGAGACGTGTTCCCGTATCGAATCCATCACCCAGACGACTTTTCCGCAACGCACGACGGCCTTGAGCTCTTCAGTCGCCCTCCCGCTTCCGAAGAGCTTGCCCTTGAAGCTGCCGGACTGTTCGGCATTGAACAGGAGGTAGACAAGCGCATCGGACGGAACCGCCTCGAAGTCCTTCTGCGAGAAGTCGATGACCCGCACGTCCGCATTCGGGCGGAAGAACCAGTCGCGGAAACGCGCGAGCTTCTCCCCGTCCCATCCGCACACGCACGAAATGCGGCAGCCCGACCGCCCCAGCTGCCAGTCCGCAAGACGCGCCGCGCTCTCGAACGACATCGCGTGCGCAAGACTCGCCGCATGGGCCACGAGCGAGGGGCAGACGATCTCGGTCAATGTCGGGCGCACGGTTTTCTCGGCGACAACCGCATTGGTGATGACGGCATTGCCGTCGCTTGTCGTCCGCAGCTTTCCGCTTTGTTCGCGCAAGGCGGCCAACAGCCTTTGCCCGGGCTTAATCGGAACGTCCAGCCTCGCCTGCTCCTCAAGTTCGGCACGCTGCGAAGCGACCATGTCCTCGAATCGTTCGACGGCGGTTTCCGTGTTCTTCTGATACACGGGGAACTGCTGGCTGAACGCCATCGCGAATTCACGCCAGCCCCGCTTGATGGAGTTCACGAGTTTCCCGACGTTAACCGAGGTTTCTGTGGTCGTATAGGTTTCCTCTTCGTATCCCCAGTCGTCCTTCCCGAAAAGTCCGCCGAAGAAACGTGCACACCCGCCAAAAAAGCCGCTTTTTTCTACGCGACGCGTATGCTCGACTTCGCACGTTTCCTGGCACCTGGCGATTGACACGCCCTTGTTGCGGAACGGGGCCGAGCGGGCGATCTGGGTTTCGTCCATCTTGAGCGCCCGGCAGCATTCCGAGATGCGGCGTTGCGTTTCCGTAATGGCGGCGCTGAAAGCCGAATTGACTTCTCGGGTCTCGCGTTCAAACGCCTCCTTTCGCCGTTCGATCTCCGATGAAAGCGACTCGACTTCTCTATATCTTCCCCTCGTCCCTGATTCGTCCGCTGTTTCGCCTAAGCAAGAGGATAGCCGTCCCAAGCAGAAGAAACTGGACAACCCAGAAGATTCTCCGGATACCAAATACTCTTCGTCTATCTTCTTGAGAAGCGCGTTCTTGTTTTCTTCCGCATGCTGGAGGCGGCGTCTGACGTCTTCGTCCACGTCCTTGAACGTGTCCGACAGCAATCTCACGCATTCCGTCCGCTGCTCGAATTGCTTCCGCTGCTCGCGCATGGCAGCGGCCGCTTCCACGGAACTGGCGAGCTTGGCGTCAAGTGCGTCTGACATTTCGTCAAAAACGCCTGCAAGACGCGAAGCACGGCGTGCGACGCGGAAACGGGAGTTGAGCCGAACCTGTTCGTCAAGGACTCTTCCAAGTTCCCCGAGGTTTGACCGTTTCCAGGTCGGGGCCTTCGCGGACACCTGCACGATCGGCGCACGGCGGACGGACTCCTTTTTCGCGCTTGAAATCAGCCGCTGAATGCGAACGAGATGATCGTGCTTGACCTCCTCGACCGTCTTGGCAACCCCGGATCGCGTGTTTTTCGCCTCAATCGAGTCGATCTTGTTCTGGACGATGACAAGCGGCTTGTCGTCCGTCGTCACGTTGTCGATGAACGCAAGGTTCGCGCCGTCCGAATCGCATTTGACGTTCGTCAGGAAGAGAATCATGTCGACCATCGGCAGGACGAGCTTCATCGTCACTTCCTTGTGCTGGTCGAGTCCGTAGGCGTCCAGGCCGGGCGTGTCGATGATCACGAGGTCGCGGTTGAACCGGAACCCTGGCGCGTGGACGCGGATTTCGTCAACCTGTTCGCGGTTTTGCGGGTTGAACTTCTCGTCGCCATACTTCTCCATCTCTTTGCGAATGTCGTCCGGGTCGCCCTTGACAATGCGCGGTTTCTTCCCCGTCTCGCCGTCAAAGAGAATCTCGCCCCGCTGCGTCTCGTCCCATCCGCAGATCACCTGCCTGCTGGAGCTCGGGCCGACCCGCGTCGGCAGGAGTTCCGCGCCCAGCACGGCGTTCATGAGCGTGGACTTCCCGCTTGACGTGATGCCGATGATGGCGACTCGCGTCTCGACGTTGTCCAGCACGTCGCGGAACGATTGCAGCCGCTTCAGGGATTCGGCGTAGAACTTCGTCAATTTCGACGAGCTTTTGACTTCTCGGACAATGCCGTCGATTGCTTCCACGAGGTCGCGTTCCGTTGCGACCTCCGCTTGCCCCTTGTCCTTTTGTTCCTGAGACATGACAGCCATTTTCGCCTCCGTCAGTCCGCAATCAAGTCCGTCAGCCTTTCAAAGTCGCGAGTCTGCCTCTCGTACAGCCTTCGGCTCGCGTCCAGGCTGTTCGCAGACGCGATTTCCCTTTCCGTCGCCTGAATGGAGGCAACCGTCTTCTCGACCGAGGCGAGGTAGTCGTCGCTGATAAGGCGAAAGCCGTTGAACATCTTCGCAAGTTCGGAGAGACCCCGACGTTCCGTCCCGGAATATTTCCCGTCGGCAAGGCACATCGAGATCCACATGGCGAACGCCTTTCGGACACGTGCGGAACTGCGGGCGAAATCCTCCCAATCGCAGACCGTATTCACCTCTTTCCTGAACTTTTCGATGAGTTTCCGCTCGTCCGCCTCCTGCAACTCGCCCTTGGCGTCCTTTTGGGAGAACTCGGCCAGCAGTCGCTTCACCGCCTCGTCGGTAAAACGCAACACGGACTTCGCCTGATCAACGTTGAGATTTTTGCATTCCGCCGAAAGTTTTCAAACATTTGGCGCTCCGACGCATCGACCGTGCCGTCCAGTGCCGTCAGGAGGAATGCAACCTCAAGCACGGCGAATTCAGCTTCTTTCTCTGTCATGGTATTACCTTTTGATATAATTAGATACGAGACGGTTCGGAGACGGTGACAGTTCAGATGCCGGGACGCCCGGGAATTTGCCACGTATGGCCGCAGGCGCGGCATCGGCAGTCGAAGTGGCACGGCCCGTCGACGACATAGCTCGGGAGTTTCGTCTTTTCGACGGACACTCGGCCGCTGCCGCAGACCGGGCACTTCTTGAGAAACGGCGAGAGGACTTTCCGACGAAACCAGTCAAGCATGGATCCCCTCGCTTTCTCGAATCGGCTCGACCGCCACTTCGTTCAAAGCCTCCTCCCGGCTCCGCTTCCGCCGCCACGCGCGATAGTTCTTCAGGTCGGCTTCGGAAAGCTTGAACACCGCCGCCAGGATGGCTGCGTCGTCGAGGTATCCCGCCAGCGGAATCCAGTCCGGCACGAGGTCGAGCGGCGAGATGAAGTAGATGAGCGCACCGGCCAGCGAAACGACCATCCGTCCGGGGATCTTGTCGTAGGTCCCGCTGAACCAGTCGCGGATCAGGGCGAACGAGGTCTTGATGTTCTCCCAGTATTGCGAGAGGAACCCCGCTTTCGCCGAGAGCCGTTCGGCCGTCGATTCCTTTCCGAGCAGATCCGCGATGTCCTCCCGCGAGACGTTTTCAGACCGTCTGCGGATTTCCTCTTCGGCGTCGACGTTCATTTCCGCACCCCCTTCTTCGCTGCCCCCTTCTTCGCTTTCGCGTCCAGCGCTTTCAGCTTCGCCTCCATCTCGTCGCAATGCGCGACGATCTCCGACGTGGACGCATAAAGCCCCCTGAGCCAGTCGTCCGCCTCCATCATCTTCTCCCCGTATTCGAGGAAGGTCTTTCTGATTTCGGGGTCAATGGACTTGTCCCGTCGGGCCTCGTCCATGAGATCGCGGAATTCGGCGCTTTCGTGCGCCAGTTCCTCCTCCATCTGCTTGCGCTCGGCCTCCCAGCTCTCGAGCGTCACCTCGTCCATGTCGTTTTTCTTTTTCATTTTTTCTTTCCTTTCGTTGCTTGTTTCAAAAATTCACTCTTTTGCGATGCCGAATCACAAGACGCCTTCCAGGCTCAGCCGCGCCAGCTTTTCGTCGGTGAGGCGGTAGTGGAAGTCGTCCTGCGACCGGGCGACCGCACACCAGGCCATTCTGCGCCCGCCGTTCAGTTCGTCGGCGAGGACGCGCTCCAGCTTGTCGATGGACGCAACCCCCGCGCCCAGCGTCCGCCGGAACGACGCCGCGCTCGGCAGGACGCCCTTGACGCAAGACGCCGTGAACTGGTGGCAGTTGTCGAGGACGATGTCGTAGGGGCGCGTCGCGCCACGGCGGACGGCCTCGCGCGCCGTCCGCACGGCGCGTGCGGAGGCGAGCGGACGGCGGGTCCGCGCATCGCACGCGGCGAACACGCGGGTCCCTGTGCGGAACGGCAGCGCATCCGCCGCGTCTCCGTTGACGAACCACGACAGCGAGACGACCCTCACCCGGCCGTCGCCGCCCAGTTCCGCCGCCCGGCTGCCGCCGAGATAGATGCCCGTGTGCTCCAGCACGAACGAGAGCGTCACCAGGAGCGGCGTCCCGGGCGGCGGTGCGGCGACGAGCCGCCCGGCGGTCGCGTTGCGCCGCCGACGGGAACGCTCGCTCGCGTCCAGCACATCCGGCAGTTCGGACAGCACTCTGAAGAAGTCAGTCTTCATCGCCCTCGTCAGCCTCATCCGCATCAGCCTCGTCGTCGTCAGCCTCGTCCGCGTCGTTTTCCTCTTCGGATTCCGGCGCGTCGTCGTCCGTCCAGTCCTCGTTGTCAACGCCGTCGTCGCCCTCGCCGTCGGACGTGTGCCTTGATTCGACGATCGCGCCGATCAGGCCGCCGATGACAAGCCCGACAACGCCGCCGACAAGGCCGCCGACAAGCGGACGCGACGTCTCGCCGTCGTCGTCGGCGGACGTCTCGGAGAGGTTTTTCGTCAGGTTCTTCTTTTTCGTCATGTGTTTGCCTTTCTGCCGCAAGTTGCGACACCTGACATAGAGCAAACACCGTGCCAAGTCCGAGAAGCCCGCAAAAACAGGCGTTTCGGCAAGTCAGAGCCTCTTCGCTGGTCAGACCCTTACCACGAAGGTGCGCAGTTTCTTGGCACGTGCGCCGTTGCGGTCTACCGTTTTTCGGCTCGCGCCTCTTCGAGATACTTCCGCATCGTATTGCGCGAGATCTTGAGCGCGGCGGCGGCTCGCGAGACGTTCTGCGCATACTTGTCGAACACGCGCCTGACGTGGTTCTGGATGACTTGCGCAAGCTCGTCCGGCGGGACCTCGGCCGCTCCCGGCGTCTCGTCGTCCTCCGTCAGGCCCGCGTTCATCTCGCGATGCCGGGCGACAAGCCGGCCGAAGTCGCCTTCCTCCAGGACGGCGGCGCGTTCGAGGAGGTTCAGCAGCTCGCGCACGTTGCCCGGATAGTCGTAGGTCCTGAGCGCGGAGACCTGCGCGTCCGACAGGTGCCTGTGAAACCTTCCGAACCACCAGGTGTCCGCGATGTCGCGGATGTCCGCCTTGTGCTCGCGAAGGGACGGCACGCGGATCTGGACGACGTTGAGCCGCATGAAGAGGTCTTCGCGGAACTTCCCCTTGCGCACCATCGCCGGGAGGTTGCGGTTGGTCGCCGTCACGAGGCGGACGTCGACCTTGATCTCCGCGTGTCCGCCGACGCGCATGAAGCGGCCGCCCTCCAGGACGCGCAGCAGGACGCCTTGCGACTCCGGCGGCAGCTCGCCGATCTCGTCCAGGAACAGCGTCCCGCCGTCCGCCAGCTCGAAAAGCCCCTGCGTCTGCCTGTTCGCGCCGGTGAACGCGCCCTTCTCGTGTCCGAAGAACCTGTCCTCCAGCAGGTTCGGCGTCACGCTTGCGCAGTTGAACGCATAGAACGGCTCGCTGCGGCGCGGCGACTTGGCGTGGATCTGCAGCGCCACCGTCTCCTTGCCCGTGCCGGACTCGCCCAAGATCAGCACGCGCGCCTCCGGGTGGGCGGCGACCTTGTCGATCTCCGCGCGGAGCTCCTTCATTTCCGCTCCGCTGCCGACGAACTCGCGGTTTCCGTATTGGCGGTAATGCGCGACGAGCCGCTTCATCTCCGCGCTCCACGCCGCCTCCGCGACGTTTGCCGCGAGATAGCGGATGGCGACCTCGTAGGGCCGTTCGTCCTGATAGCACCGGTGCGCATACATCGCCGCCGCGAGAAGCTCGTGATAGGGCGGCACGCTCTTCGGGATCCTGTTCTTCTCGATGGCATACGGCACGAGGGCCGAGACGTCCGCCCCGAACGCCTTGCCGACGGCGTTCACGAGCGCGCCGTTGAAATACCCGTTCTCGAAGAGCATGACCTTCAGGAGCGGCGCGATGTCCCGGCGCTGCGAATCGGACATGGCCAGCCCGCTGATCCAGACCACCTCGGTCTTGCGCCGTAGACGCCGGAGCGTCTCGGCGAGCGACCGCTCGTCACCGCCCAAACTGATGCCGACGATGTAGATGCGCTTCCATCTCTCGCCGTCCGACGCCAGGAACTCCGGCAGCCGCCGCTTGCTCATGCCGCGCACCTCGGCCTGTCCATCCAGGGCCTTCAGCACGACAGCCGCCGCCACGGCGTATTCCTTCCATCCCCATCCGGTGAGAATCAGGGTCGTCATGTCCGCTCTCGGTTTCAGGTGGATGCCGAATCAGGTTCCCTTCCGACAATCTTCCGGAAGGCGTCCTCGGCAAACGATTTCGCCCCGTCCTCTAAATCTGCGATGCTCTTACTGCTTCCATACCACCCTCTTGCGCGGTACAATTCCCAACTCAACAATCCGACAGTCTTTTCCTCGTTTACGTCTTTTTCGACGAACACGAGCATTCCGACTATTCTCCATATGAGCTTTCGGTAAGCCGCATTCTTACAAGCCGCGCTCTTAGAACCATGCAGATTCTGATAGTCAGAAACCGGCGACAACTTCTCCCAATCGGCCTCCCAATCGATGTCGTCTTTTGCATACGGCGACAGTATCTTTTGGATGTCGTTCCTATATCCGTCCGGCAATCCTTTCCACATTTTAAACTTTTCGCCAAGTTCATCAAGCGCCTTTTTAAAATCATGGCAAACGCTCTTCAGACGCTTGCGCTCCGCCGAAAGCCGTTCTTCGACATCGCCCAAGACGTCCAGCACAAAATAGAGGACGGCTCCGTCGCCCAGGAATCTCGCAAATGCGCCAAGATCCCGGTCTGACACATCCTTGCCGCTCTTGACGACGCGATAAAGGGTATCGACGGATTCCTCCTTGATTCCCGCATCCGGCATCAGGGGAAGAATGAAGTCCTTAAGCTGGGTTTTCACATTCTCCTCGTCCAGTTCACGCGCCCCGCAGACCTTCACGTATTCGGCAACGAAGAGTCGGCAACGGACGCTCACGTCCGCTATCATCTTCACGGATTCTTCCAACGGGGCGAACACGCCTTCACCGCCGGCTTCCACGGCGGCGGCAACGGTCTTTTGAAGAAGCGTTGCAAGTTCGTGCTGGTCTTCGGGCGGGATCGCCAGCGAGTTGCCGATTCGCGCCAGCAAGGGACGCTCGGCCTCGTCAATTTGGAGGTCATCCGCCAACGACGCGAACACGACGCCACGGAAATACGCTTCGCGGACATTGCGGTCGCATTCCGCCCTGACGAGCGGATGGATGTCCTGCTCCTTGAATTTCTGCTCTTTTTCGGCCCTCGCCTTCGCCTCGGCAATTCGTGCGTCCGCGCCCTTCTTGATCGAGAGCAGGCTCATCCCCGACTTCGGCGGAGGCGCGAGAGGCTCTTTCGGCGGCGGCTCTTCCGCAGGGGCAGGCTCCGGCTCGTTTCCCGGCAAGGCGAAGGCGCATGTCGAGAGGAGCGCATACGAGGCCGCCGAGTCGGCAGTCGCATCGCCTATCGTCAGTCGGTTCTCGCCTTGCGTCAGGACAAAGGCGGATGCGTCAAAGGCCTCGTCGGCCGCCAACCTGGCGATCTGCTCAAGGCTCCAGCCGCTGGACTCCTCGGATGGCGCCGCGAGCCAGTCGGGCAATGCGCCGAACCCGGCGGCATCGTCCGTGAGCAGGATCGCGTCGATGCCGTCCGTCACTTGGTTGGCGTCTTTCCACGCATCCCAGTATGCCGGCGTGAAGTCCGACCATTCATTGCCGTCCAACGCCGCGATCCTCAGGCCGCCGCGCTGCCACTTCCAGGACGCGATCTTGTCGCCGCGCCGCACGAACAGGACTTGTTTCATCCGATCTTCCTTTCCATTTTCTACAGATTCTCATGGTCGGCGGAACTGCGCAAGGCGTCCGCCACGGTCGAAAACGCATCCGAAACGCCGGCTTCCTTGACGCCCTCCCGGATGCCGTCCGAGACCTTCGCCGCGTCCGTCTCGTCGAGGTCGCCGCGTGCGAAATCGCCGACAAGGCCGAGGAATCTCCCCGACCCACCGAGCGACGTCTCCATGCCTGTCATAAACGAGCGCATCGTCTCGCGCGACCATCCGAGCCGCGTGGCCGCGCCCGCCAGGACGCCGAGCGAGGATGCCGTCAGCTTCGGGTCGAAGCCTTCCGTCTTCGACAGTTCGGACAGGCAGGCGGCAATGCCCGCATAGCGGCAGGCCGCCTTCTGCTCGTCCGTCTGCGCCTCGAAGGCGTCCCGGTCGAAAGGATGCTCGCGGTCGAGATACTCCCGATACTCCTCAAAGGAGTCGAAGTCCTCTGGACTCTTGTCCGCCTTGTTCATCTGCCAGCCGAGCTCCTCCGGTTTCTCCGGCTTGCCCATCGAGGCGGAAATCACCTCCAGGGCGACGACCGCAAGGGCGTCGAGCGGCGGCGGAATGACGATGGCAATGATCGGAATCAGCTTCTGCATCAGCGGCGAATTCTGCAGCACGTTCGAGAACGCGCGTGCGATGGACGAAAACACCTTGCCGATTCCACTAAACAGACTACTAAAGAATTCCATTTTACTTTTCTCCTTCTTTTTCCGTTGTTTTCGTTGTTGTTGTTTTGTCGTTGCGTGTAGACGAGATGCCCGCAAACTCACAGGGGTGCGGCAAGGTCGCCCCTTGCCCGTTTCCGGAGCTCGACCAGCCCTTTGCAGGCGGGCGAGCCCTTGGTCGCAAGCTCATCCTTCGGGGCCGACGCATAGGCGTCCAGCAGGGCCTGGACCGACTTCTCGGCATTCCGGACGTGTGCGCCGTCAAAATCGCGCGAGGCGAGCGCCGTCCAGACCGCGTGAAAGCCGAATCGGCCGATCTTTTTTTGCAGCGCGTCGAAATGCCATTTGGTCGGGTCGTCGCGGTCGTCGGTCAGGAACGCGAGCTCGACGGGGCTTTCGGCGTCGCCCCAGAGGGACTTCAGGGCCGGCACGCCCAGTTCCCCGCACAGCCGGGCAATGAGGACTGGGCAGGCCTGCCCGACCGCGCGTCCGCCGACATGGCGAAAGAGCCGAGTGACGGCGGCAAGGTCGCCGGCACTTTCCTCCAGGCGCTCGGGGCTTGGGTTCTCCAGGAGGTGCGAGAGCCCATACACGCCTCGCGCGGCGTGGTCGGCATAGAACCGGAGCGCCGCCTCGCGGATGACCTTGGCCTCGTCTTCGGGGATTTTCGAGTCCGTGCGAAACGCCTGCGTGACCTGCACCTGGATTGCCTTGGGCCAGATCCCGTTGAAGACGACGGCGCGTCCGACCTGAAGGCTGGAGAGGAACCTGGCCTGATCCTCGTCAAGCCCCATCGTGTGGCCGACCGCCTCCTTGTCGTCCTGCGCGAAGAGGCGGTGGACGATCTTCGTGTTCGTGTTCTTCATCACCTCCGGCGTCAGCTTGCTGGGGATCTGGTCGGCGATGACGAGCGCCTCGCCGTATTTGCGGATTTCCGCCAGCATGTCCGCGAACGTCTCGGCGGCCTGCTTCTGCGAGGGGTTGCCGCCCGGCTCAGGCCGGGAAAGGAGGCGGTGCGCCTCCTCGATCAGCGTAATGTGGTTCACCTTGCGGTTCGTCGTCTGGTACGTCCGCTTCACGGCCTGCAGGAGGTTCGTGAGGATGAAGCCGATGATGAGCGACTTCTGCGCCGCATTCGGAATGGGCTCGAGCTCCAGGACGACCTTGCGCCTGACCAGCTCCATGAAGTCGATGGAGCGCGGACAGTCGAGCATGAACCCCTTCGCGCCCAGGGTGAGCCCCTGAAGCCGGGCGTTGATCGAGCCGATGTAGTCCTTCTTGAGGCGCTCGTCGAACCCCTGCTCCTCGACGACTTTCTCCATCTTGCGGAGGACGTCGCTCAAGGTCGGGAACGCGAACACACCGTCCGCGAACGGGTCTTCGTAAAAGGCGTTGCGGTTCGTGTCGATGCTCCAGCCGTAGTCCTCGTAGCAGGCGTAGATGGCGCGTTCGATCAGCTGCGGAATCGCCGCCTCCATGTCGAAAGCCGCCGTCAGGCTCGCCATCAGCATGTCCACGCGCGCCGTCACGCTCTCGCCGGGGATGAGCTCCAGCGGGTTCAGGCGGAACGGCGCAGCGGTGTCGTCGCCCAGCGTGAACACGAGGAGGTCGGGGCAGCGCGCCTTCCTGACGGCCTCCCGCCCCTTGGCGTCCTTGACGGAGAAGTCGAACTTGAGCCCTCGGTATTCGGTCTTGGCCGGCTCGATGACGAGAAAGGGCCAAGAGGTCGCCAGCAGGAGCGTCTGGCACGTCGTCGTCTTGCCGCTGCCCGTGACGCCGGCCACGAAGACGTGGCGGTCAAGCTGGTCCTGCGCTAGCGAGACGGGAATCAGGGGGCGCGTCTCGCCGTCCGCGCCGCGCTCTTCGCAGGCGAGGCCGCTCTTGACCAGTGCGCCAATCTCGATCAGCCTGTCCGGCGGCAGCGCCTTGCCGCTGCCGTCCTTCGCGGTCGGCACGTTCAGCCCGAACTCGACCTCCTCCTTGAGGCGCATGCCGACGACTTCCCTTTGGGGAAGCCCCGCCATCAGGGCTAGTTCGCGGACGCTCATCCAGTTCCCGGAGTAGGCGACCGGCTCCTCTTCAGTCCTCACACTTTCGCGCCCCGTCTCGTCCGTGGCGCGATGAAGCACGGCCGCCGTCCCCGCGTATTCGAGCAGGCCCGCCTTGGCGTAGGGAATCCGCGCCAGCCCTTCGGCGTCGCCCGACAGGATGTGGTAGGGGATGGAGAGATTCCGCAGATGCTCGCATTCCAGCGCGCTTGGCTCGCGCGAAAGGAGCGGCACCATGTTCGCCATTTCGCCCGCGAAAATGGATCTCGCCGCCTGCGAGAGCTTCCGGGCCGTCAGCGGGCTGTCGCCCATCAGCGTCGTCGTGACGACATACGCGCCCTTGCCCCGCGCATAGTCGAGACGCGGCACGATGACGTCGTCGAAGTATTTCACCCAGTCGGCGGCGATCTTGTTCGTGAGGTCGGAACTGACCGTGACCGAAGAGCCGCGGTTCAGCCCCTCGCCCTCGCTTTTCCCGGAACTCTCCGATTTTGTCGATCCTGTCGACTTCGACGAACTGTCGCCATCCGAGTAACGCGTGTTGTAGCCCTTGTTCTCGCTCTTGGAAATGCTCTTGCCGATGTTGACCGTCAGGTTCCGGCTGGCGCTTTCGTTCACGCCGACCTGAAGCGACCGCCGTGACGCGGCGGACAGCATCTCGTAGGCCCGGAACACGTCTTTCCTCAAGGCCGCGAGGTCGTCGGAATGAATCGGCTTCGCAAGAACCATCAGCCCGAAGTCGTCGCCCTGCATGATGTCCACAAGCCGGTCAACGCCCCTGAAGTCGCGGTTCTCCTTGTCCCTGACGCTGCCGGGCACGCCATAGAGGACGCGGCAGCTTTCCGGCCGGTCAAGGTAGCCCTGCACCTTCGAGAGGACGGCCTCCTTCTCCGTCTTGTCCGCGCCGTCGCCCAGCTTTCTGACGAGGCTTCCCCTGAAGTTGCCCTCCAGGGCGGACTTCAGGAAGGGCTCGCCGACTTCCTTGGCGGACACGGATTCGTCATGCACGGACTGGAAGTCCTTCGCGACGCCGAAATAGAACCGCACCTTCCCATGGCTTCCGAGAATGAGGTAGACAAGCGTCATCCCCTGCACCGCCATGCACGAAAGCGCATTCTCCAGCGCCTCCAGCCGAGGGGAGTCCTCCTCGTACGTGACCTCCTCAACCTGATACAGGATGAGGTCGCCGAGATCCAGCTTCTCGTCGGCAAGGGCCTTGCGCCAATAGCCTCCCGCACCTGACTCTTCCGACTCCCGCCCCCTCTCGATCGCCAGCCCGCGTTCGGAGATGACGCGAGACCAGAAGTCCATCTCCCCGTCGAGCGGAACGCTCCCCATGACGGCGGATGATGCGCCTCCGCGTTCCGCGCACACAACGCTTCCCATGACGCCGGATGCTGCGCCTCCGCGTTCCGTGTGCGCAACGCTTCGCCTTTTTGACGGAACCAATTTGGCCATTCTACATCCTCTCCCACTGCGTCCAGCGGTTGCACTGGTGCGTCGCGCCGCGTTCGACCCTCCAGGCGGCGCACGTGTGGCCACGGGGAACGATGTTGTCGACGACGACGAACTGCGGCGTCCGTGCGCCGGCGAACGACAGTTCGCGCTTGGCGCGCCACCACTTGCAGGTCGCACAGACTTTCCGATTTGCCGGCACGTTATACATTCTAACTTCCTTGATTTTTTATTCAACACACTATCATGCTATACAATAAGATACGACACTCACCAGAAACGGTGACGGCGGTTTTTTGAAGTCGCGAAGCGGCAATGCTCATTACCGAGCGGTAATGACACGGTTGACGGTGGACAAAACAAGATGATATAATACCGCTCGGTAATGGAAAACAAGGTCACATTGGAGAATCTCAAGACGGCCGCCGCCATCGGCGCGAAGATTGCCGCATCCGCAAGGCGCAGGGCGTCTCCCAGGAAATGCTGGCGGGGCTTGCCAGAACGGGTCAGCGCTACATTTCCGAACTGGAACGGGGAAAATCCACGGCGCACATCGGCGAGATGCTCAAGGTGCTTGCTGAACGCATTGGGCGCCGGTCTCGCCATCGCGTTTCAGGAAGAGGGCATTGAATGGAAGTCCTGAGCGTCCATCTCAACGGCATCCCCGCAGGACGCCTGGAGGAGGAGAACGGACGCATGGCGCTCTCAACCCTCGCTCCCGCCATCCAGCCATGAGAGCGAGACGGCGTCCGCCACGCCGTCCTCGGCGACGAAAAGCCGGGTGACGACCTTCTCGTAGTCCTTCGCGAACGGCAGACCCTCCACCCCAGACGGCGTAATGCTCGAACCGCTCCTGTCGAAAAAGTCCATTTTACGCTCGTTATGATTATACCCTTTGAGCATTATGCCGAATGCGCACAATTATATCACACGTCCACTTTCCCCGTCAATGGCGCACGCATGGTATACGCTCCATTCCATACGCCGAGGGCTAACCCCCTGGGCATCTAAACGCCGTCTTCCGGCGGACGGCGTTCGATTGCCGTGCCGTCGGGGCGGACGGCGTAGCGGACGAGGTTGACGGCGAGGGAGAACGCCGCCGCGAGAACGGCCGAGAGGCCGATGACGAAGACGCTGGGCTCGGGCCGCTCGCTCGCCCACCACGCGAACGGGATGCGCACGAGGAAGACCGCCGCCAGCCCCTGCAGCATCACGAACGTCGTCCGCCCGATGCCGTTGAAGTAGCCCGAGAGGCAGTGCGCCACGGAGAGCAGCAGACACTCGGCTGCCGTCGCCCGCAGGAACGCCGTCGAGGCGCGGATGACGTCCGGGTCGGACGTGAAGAGCCGCGAAAGCGCGTC
>CAVAHB010000019.1:0-6815 GCA_963588415.1 Faecalibacterium sp. CAG:74 | reverse complement strand
AAACCAGAAACCGCCCAACTACCTAAAGAGTGTCCTTTCTATTTGACAAACTGGGTTACCCGAACGCCGCCGCCCCCGCCCGAACCGCCGCCGTAGCGCCAATCAAACTGCGCATCGTCCGCGCCCGTCAGTTCTTCCCGAAGACGAGAATCATCCGTTCCTGCGGCGGAAGCGCGATGGGGATGCCCTTCTTCGCAAGTTCCGCACGGCCCCACGTGCCGAGCGACTTGCCCGAAACGCCGTCCTTCACCGTCCACGGCCCGCCGCCCGTCAGGTTCGTGAAGAGAACCCTGCCCGTCCGCATTTCGCGCTCCGCCATCGCCACGAGGCAGACGAGCTTGAAGTCGCCCCGGTCGCAAACCTGCACGTCGCCGCCGGCAAGCGCACCCTTCCCGTCCGTCGCCGCCCAGTCGGCGTAGCGCGGCACGGCGAGCCTTTCGAGCGCGGCCAGCATCTCCCCAACCGAACCGACGCGGACGAACGCCCCCTTCGCCGCGTCCGTCGGCTTCATGTATTCGGTGAAGGTGAAGGCGTTCGTCGCGGCGACGACCGCCCCGCCCCGCGCGGCGAACGCCTTCAGGTCGGCGACGACGGACGCCTTTTCGGTCTCCGCCTCGGGCACGACGACCGCCGCGACCTCCCGTCCGAGGTTCGCGAGGTCACGCGCGAAGACGACCTTCACGGGATAGAGCGCGTGAAGCGCCGCGAGATACCACGCCGCCGGCTTCGTGCGCCGCCCGACCTGCCACGCCGGCATCGTCGGGTCGAACGGCGGAAACGAATCGCGGTGGACTTCCCGCGTCCGCGAATAGAAGAAGGCCAACGTCGCCGGCTTCACGCGCGGAAACGGCAGCACCTTTTCCGCGTAGGGCGCGAGTTCCGCCCTGAACCGCCTCGGCGCGTCGAGATTCTCGGGCGGACAGTTGAACGGGTTGAGGAACGAATAGCTCTTGTAGCTCGGCTCCTCCACGTTCCGCCGCGCCCCGTCGAGATCGCTGTAGTCCCACGACCGCTTGTCCCAGTTGTAGAAGTAGGTCGCCGAGACCCCGTGCATCACCTCGAGCCAGAGGGAGGTGATGAAGTCCTCGCGCTTCGACGGCACGCGCCTGCCGTTCTCGAAGCGTCCGCAGTAGTGCTCGTCGTTGACGACGGGAATCCGTCCCCGCGCCGCCGCCGCATACCAGTCGCAGTTGTAGAAGTGCTTCGTCGCGTCCTGCGAGACGACGAGCCCCATCTCGTTCCGCGCCTCGTATTCCCTGCCGCCGCCATACCGCCAGCCGCCCTCGATTGCGAGCGCGTCGAGACATTCCGAGAGTTTCGCCGGGTCTTCGCCGCGATGCACGGAAGGCGTTCCCGCCGCCTGTTCGGTGAAGCGGATTCCGCCGCGCCGGTCAACGCTTCGGATCGCCGCCTTGCCCTCCTCCAGAATCTCGACGTAGCGGTCGGAGAGAAAGTCGTACCAGTCGTAGCGGAGGCCGGCGTACTGCCCCGGCTCCGTCTGGATCGCCACGTCCCAGAAGGAGAGGAAGTCCGTCCCCCACGTTTCGTTCGCCGCGCCGATCGTGCCGTAGCGCGCCTTCATCCGCCGCGCGAACTCGCGCAGGTTGTATTTGCAGGCGCAGGCGTAGGCGGATTCGTTGAAGAGTTCGTACATGTAGACATTCAGCCCGTGGCGCATCGCCGCCCGCGTTCCGCCGAGGAAGTAGTCGCGGTAATACCGCCGGCCTTCGGGCGATTCGGGGCAGAGCGGCACGAACTGATGCCAGACCGTGCCGAGTTTCTTCTGGTCGGCCTTCCGCCGCACGTCCTTCGGCAGCATGCCGACGTGTCCGAACGCGAAGTCCAGGACGAGCGGCTTTTCGCCGAAGTCGGCGCAATATTTCGCGAAGCGGGTCTCCCGTGCGGCGAAATCCGGCTCCCACGGCTTGCGCCAGCGGTCGATTTCAAGCCCCTGCAGCAGTGCGCCGTATCGTGCGGGCGCGGCGGAAATCTGCGCCGAATCAAACCCGGCGAACGCGAACGCGGCGGGCGACCCGGGTTCGGCGTAGCAGACGTTGTCAATGCCGAGCGGATTGCCGAAGTCGATCCAGTCCGCAATCCACGGGCCGGTGAAGAAGACGGGCCGTCCGTTCAGGTACCACGTGCCGTTTCGGATTTGCGGACGCGCCTTCCCGTCCTCCTCCGTCGGCGGCTGCCCGACGTAGGACTTGCGGTATTCGGCCATGGCGGGCGTGTCGTTCGTCGGCGTGAACGCCGCGAGTTCGTCCTCGACGAACGCCGAGAGGGCGAGCCCCTTCGGACGCGGCAGTTCCGACGGATCGTCCGTCAGCACCACGTTCCTGAACCACGCCTCGCCCGTGTTGCCCCAGCCGTTCGCACAGTCGAAGGCCACGCCGATTGCGTCCGCGTCGTCCGGAATCCTTAGGGAAAGCCGCAGGTCCGCCCACGGCGTCGGCCCGACCGTCCCCGTCCCGATTCGCCGCGACGCGCCCGACCGCCCGCACGCCCGCCGCACCCACAGCGTGAAGCCGATCCCGTTCCCGCCGCCGATGCGCACCTGCTTCACCTGCCCCTGAAGGTGGACGACCCTGCCGCGCATGCGATCGACTTCGCCGCGTTCCACCTGATAGGTGACGTTCGAGTTCGTCCGCCCGGCGTCGTCGTCCACGAGGTGCAGTTCCGCCGCCCCCGCCACGCCCGGCCGGGGCGGCAGGAGATTGGCAGCCCGCGCCGCCGCCGCCAGCGCGACGAAAAGCAGCGCCCGACCGCCCGCCGTTCGCAAAGAACCCGTCATGAGAAAAGACCCGTCAGCGAATGATGATCTTGAACCCGCTCGTCTTGCGCATACGCAGGTAGAGACCCGTATCCTTCACGACCTTCTCGACCTTCATCTTCCTCCAGTCGCCGAGAAGCCTGATTTCCCAGTCGTTGAAGACGGATTCGCCCGCGTCGTTCGTCGGCGCACCGCCCGCATAGGTCGTGAGCACCGGATATTCCGTCCACTCGGTCGGATACGCCGCGTCCGCCGCCACCGTCGCATTCGTCACATAGACCGTGCCGGACGAAGGAATCACCAGTTTGCAGTTCGTCTCGCACCGCGCCGGATTTGCATCCGCCGCGCCGAAGTCGAACGGCATCGTCCACTCGGAGTCGGTCAGGTTGAGGGGAATGCACCCATCCCCCTGGCTTTCACGATACCGAAGGCGAATCGAGCTCGGCAGATTCGCCGGGCTGTAGCCCCAGATTTGAACGCTACGCGGATTCGGATACGACGTTACCCCCGACAGGTCGAGGAACTCGGCCTGATTGACCACATTCGATTCGGCGCGGTAGTCGAAACCCATTGCGTTTGTGCCGTACGGGCCATGCGTTCCGGCCAACGTGACGTTCATCATCGGCGAAACGTAGTAATAACTGTTTCTGTTCCCGTGATCCCCCAAGATCACGTTCCCCAGTCCCTTGTCAAACGCCGGCGGATTCCCGACCATATAGTTGCAATCGCTCTCGGCGAAAAGCCCGATCGGGCATTCTCTACCCGTAACGGACTCCACGCGAATCGTGTTGTTCGAATAGGCGATGAGTTGCGGGCCCCTGCGGCGACGGCGGCCGGAATCTGTCGCCAACTCTTTATCCTGATACATTCGGATGTTCAAGTTCGAGATGACAAGCACGGACGATTCGGCTGTGGCGTCTTCCCGTTTTGGTTCGAAGTAGACATATTGCGCCGCATCCCGCCATTCTCCTTTATCGTTCTGCTGCAAATAGTCGCCGGTGCTGACCGTTCCCACGTGCGACGTTGGCGAAGACGAATAAATATGAAGGTTCTGTCCTATCTGTGAGTTCCCGAACTTGACCGTTCCATCGAAGTCACACGACCCGAAAACCGAAAGATACTGCCAGAAACCGTTCAACTCAATGTTGCCCCGCCCGGTCAGCGCACCGTAGAACATCCGGGCATACAAGTCGTTCCCCGGCAATGTCATCGTGCCGTTAAGTTCAACGTCTCCGTAGAAATAGCACTTGCTCGGTTTCGAGAGCGTGAAAGCCGTGCCGTCGTCGCTCTTGGTGACGGTGCTGTCGTAGGCGAGGAAGGCGACGACGTTGGTCGGGATCACCACCTTCGTGCCGGCGGCGACGAGATTGCCGTTGACCATGGCAAGCCGCGTGCAGCCGCTCCAGTCGTACTCATACCCCCCCCCCAGGGAGGTCGTCGAGAACGATTGCGCCGTTGAACTTGACGACCGAACCTTCGGGAACGTTCAGCGCCTCCCAGTCGATGTAGTCGTAGGCCGTCGCCTTGTCGTAAGTCGCCTCGGCGGTCGAGGTGCTCGCACCGAGCGTATAGACTTTCTTGCCGTCCTCCCGGACGGTGGGTTCGGGCAGCGTGCCGAACACGCCGGCGAGCGCCCCCGTCGCCGCGAGCGCAAGGGGAATCGCGACGGCAAGCGAATGGACTTTTGACTGCTTTTCCATCGGACTGGATGGCATTGTTTTCATGGTTCTATTACCTCATTGATTGTTGGGTGTACGACTGTTTGCGAATAGTATACACTATTTTCAGTCGCTTGTGTAAAGTGGCTCAGCCACTTTGCCATTCGCCCGTTTCGGGCGCGACTGTGGCGCGGCGGTCCTCAGGCAGAACTGACAAGACGGGTGCGGCTCAGGTCACGGGCGTTCCGCCGCCGGCGGACGAGGTCGGTGAAAGCACGCCGCCGTTCGCGCCGGGTTCGCCCGCGAAAAGTATCATGCCCTCGGAAACGCCGACGGACATCTTGCGCGGCGCAAGGTTCGCGACGAAGACGACTTCCGTCCCGACGAGTTTCGCCGGCTCCGGGTATGCGCCGCGAATGCCCGAGAAGATTGTCCGTCTGCCGAGCGTCCCCGCGTCCAGAACGAACTTGAGGAGTTTCGCGCTCTTCGGCACGGCCTCGCAACTCACGACCGTGCCGATTCGCAGGTCGAGTTTCTCGAAGTCGGGGAATGCGACTTCCGCCTTGAGGGCTGGGGCGGCCTTCGCCCTGTTCTTCGAGGCACGCGACTCGTGGGCGACCTCGCCCGAATCGGCGGGCTTCACCGTCGCGGCGGCAATCATCGCCGCGACCTGCTTCGAGTCGATGCGGCTGGCGAGATACTCGTATTCGCCGAGGGCGCAGTTCTCGCGGGGCGTCCGCGTCGAATCCCACGTCCATTCCGTTTCGCCGAAGAGTTTCATCGCCTTGTCGGCGTAGACGGGCAGAATGGGCTTCAGGTAAATGGCGATGATGCGGAAGGCGTTCAGCGCGGCGGTCAGGGTCGTGCGCGTCGTTTCCGCATCCGTCTTCACCGTTTTCCACGGCTCGCGGCGGTCGAAGTACTCGTTCGCCGCGTCGGCAAGCCGACAGATTTCGACAACCGCCTGGTTGAAGCGGCGGTCTTCGTAGAGTTTCGCAACCGTCTCGCCCGCGTCGCGGCACTTCTGCACGAGGGCGCGGCCCTCGTCGTCCATCGCGCCGAGCCGCCCGCCCAGCTTCTTCTGCAGCATCTGCCCGCCGCGCGAGGCGATGTTCGTAATCTTTCCGACGAGGTCGGAATTGACGCGCTGCACGAAGTCGGCGAGATTCAGGTCCATGTCGTCGGTCGTGCCGCCGAGTTTCGCGGCGTAGTAGTAGCGCAGCGCTTCCGGCGGCAGGTGGTCGAGGTAGGTGCGGGCGTTCACGAACGTCCCCTTCGACTTCGACATCTTCTCGCCGTTCACGGTCAGGAAGCCGTGCACGAAGACCTTGTCCGGCCCCTTGAAGCCCGCCGCGTGGAGCATCCCCGGCCAGAAGAGGCAGTGGAAGCGGATGATGTCCTTGCCGATGAAGTGGTAGAGTTCCGCCTCGGGGTCGTTCCAGAGGTCGCCCCTGCCGTGCGCCGCGCACCAGTTCTTCAGGCTCGCAATGTACCCGATTGGCGCATCGACCCACACGTAGAAGAACTTGTCCCGATAGCCGGGAATCTCGAAGCCGAAGTAGGGCGCGTCGCGTGAAATGCACCACCCGCGCAACGGCTCCCTGAACCACTCGAGCAGCTTGTTCGAGACGTCGCTCGTCGTATGGCCGGGAATCCACTTCTCAAGGTAGTCGTGCTGCGGCTCAAGTTCGAAGTAGAGATGCTCGGAATCCCTCACCACGGGCGTTCCGCCGCAGGTCGTGCAGACGGGGTGGCCGAGTTCCTCCGCACCGTAGGTCGAGCCGCACTTGTCGCAGCTGTCGCCGTACTGGCCTTCCGCCCCGCATTTCGGACACGCCCCCTTCACGAACCTGTCCGGCAGGAACATCCGGCAGTGTTCGCAATAGAGTTGGGGGGTCGTCTTCTTCGTAATCGCCCCACTCCTTTCCATCGCCGCATAGAACCGCTCGGAAAGCTCCCTGTTTTCGGGCGAGTTGGTCGTGTAGTAGTTGTCGAAGGCGATCTGGAAGTCGGTGAAGTCCTTCAGGTGGGTCTCGTGGCTGCGGGCGATCAGCTGTTCGGGGGTGATGCCCTCCTTGCGCGCACGGATCATGATCGGCGTGCCGTGGGTGTCGTCCGCACACACGTAGACGCACTCGTTTCCACGCAACTTCTGGTAGCGCACCCAGAAATCGGTCTGGATGTACTCGACGAGATGCCCCAAATGGATATCTCCATTCGCATACGGCAACGCGCTCGTGACAACAATCTTTCTCTTCTTCGTTTCAGCCATAGAACTCCTATTTCGCCATATTATACCATTTGCGGAATGATGCGGGCAATAGGCGCGGCGGCTCGGATTTTACCACTGAACACACTGAACGGCCTTCGGCCGACACAGAACA
>CAVAHB010000018.1:0-10551 GCA_963588415.1 Faecalibacterium sp. CAG:74 | reverse complement strand
CCGACAGGAAGGCAACTTTTTTTGAACTGGTGCGGAACTCGTGTACTACTCTGTATAATGGTGTCGGCCGTGGAACTCGCGCAGAGCCGCAGAGTTCGCGGAGGCGGGGGACGCGGCGGTCACGCGGGAAGTTTTGCAATTACCTCACGTGGTCAGAGTCGGACTCCAGTGAAAAATGGGTAAACTCCAGCAGGTGCTCCACTTGCGGATTCGGGCGGAAAAGGGTATACTACTGGCCAAATGAAATGAAGCACAAAGAAAGGACGATAAAAACGCGATGAAGTGTCTGAAAAATGTTTGTCTTATGGGCGTTGTGGCGTGTGCGGCGGTCGGAAGCGCAACCGCCGCGATTCGGTCGGTGACCCCGACCGCCTGGAACGGCGACCCCAACTGCTGGCAGATGAAACGCCACGCCGAAAAGATGGGCGTCGTCGCGAACGGCGGCGCGAAGGTCGTCTTCATCGGCGATTCGATCACCCACTACTGGGAGGCGGCCGGGAAGCGTCAGCTTGAAAGGTATTTCTCCGAGGGCGACCGCAGGATGCTGGATCTTGGCACGTCCGCCGACCGCACGGAACACGTGCTGTGGCGGCTGGACAACGGCGAACTCGACGGCTACGAGGCGAAGTGCGTGCTGCTGATGATCGGCACGAACAACACGGGGCACTTCGGTTTCTCCGACGAGCCGCCGGCCGACACGATTCTTGGCATCCGCGCCATTCTCCGCAAGATCCGCGCCAAACAGCCGAAGGCGGTGGTCGTGCTGACGGCCATCTTCCCGCGCGGACGCGATGCGAAAGACCCCAACCGTGTCCGCAATGAAATCGTCAACAAGGAAATTGCGAAGTTCTGCGACGGGAAGACGACCTTCTGGTGCGACTTCAACGACCAGTTCCTCACGGCCGACGGACTTCTCTCGCCCGAATACTTCCCGGATCGTCTTCACCCGTCCGCGCTTGGCTACGAGATCTGGCACGCGGCGGTGAAGCCCTACGTCGATTATGCGCTCTCGGACGGCAAACTGCCGCGTCCGGCGAACCGCTATGCGTCGCATGCGTCTCGGACGGGCGTGCGGATGGACGAACCGGCGGCGACCTATCCCGTGACGCGCATCGGCACGGGAGGGTATGAGACGCCCGACTGGTGGCTCGACCGTCTGCTTGACAAGCGCAACCAGATCGCCGAATCGAAGAAGTCCATCGACCTCGTCTTCATGGGCGACTCGATCACGCACAACTGGGAATCGGCGGGCAAGGCACAACTCGAGAAATTGCGCAAGACCTACTCGGTTCTTGACATCGGCTACGGCGGCGACCGCACGGAACACCTGCTGTGGCGCGGGCTCAACGGCGAACTCGACGGCTACAAGGCGAAGTGCGTGATGCTGATGATCGGCACGAACAACGAGAACGAAGGCCACAGCCCGGAGGACATCGCGGCCGGAATCCGGAAGATTCTCGATCTCATCGCCAGAAAGCAACCGCAGGCGAAGACGATTCTCCTGCCGGTTTTCCCGCGTGGCGAATCGCCGACGAACAAACACCGCGTCGGGAACGAGAAGACGAACGCAATCATCAAGACCTTTGCCGACGGCGAAAAGGTGATTTGGGTCGATTTCAACGCGAAGTTTCTCGACGGGAACGGCGACACGCATTGGGTTATGCCCGACCGCGTCCATCCGAATGCGCACGGCTACGACATGTGGCTTGAGGCCGTTCTTCCCCATTTCGAGCGCATCTGCGGCAAGTCGTGAAGAGCCTCGGTTAAGACAAGTTTCCCGCTTGAAAATGGGCAACCCGGTCTGTCGGACTGCGAGGTTGGGTGCCGGTTGACAGACCACTTGACAGGCGCGGCAATGAAAGTGTATCATAGTGCGCATAATGAAGAAGACAGAATCAAGTGCGGCAAAGGGTAAGGCCAAGAGGCTGCTGATTGTGGAATCGCCGGCGAAGGCGAAGACAATCGGCAAGTACCTCGGCGACGGCTATATCGTGAAAAGTTCCGTCGGGCACGTGCGTGACCTGCCGAAGGCGTCGGGTGCGATTCAAATCGTCCCGACAGGCGAGAACCATTGGCATTTCGTGCCGGAGTACGTTGTTTCCGATGGCAAGGGGAAGGTTGTCGCGGAACTGAAGGCGGCGGTGAAAGATGCCGACGAGGTCTATCTCGCGAGCGATCCCGACCGTGAAGGGGAGGCGATTGCCTGGCACTTGCGCGAACTTCTCGAACCGACGGCAAACGGCAAGCCGTTCCGCCGCGTGACCTACAATGAAATCACGAAGCCGGCCGTGCTGAAGGCCGTCGCCGAGCCACGCGACATCGACATGCACCGCGTGGATGCCCAGCAGGCGCGGCGAATCCTCGACCGCCTCGTCGGCTACAAGGTCTCGCCGCTTCTCTGGAAGTACATCCAGTGCGCCAACAACCGTACGCTGAGTGCGGGGCGCGTGCAGTCCGTCGCGCTCCGACTGCTGGTCGAGCGCCAGCGCGAGATCGAGGCGTTCAAGCCTGAGACCTACTACCTGCTCGGCGTGGAGGCGCGCAAGCGCGCGGGTGACAAGGCGGCGTTCACGGCGAAACTGGCGCGATTCGACGGCGCAAAGCCGGATATCCGCGAGAAGCGGATGGCGGATAACGTGCTTCTCGACCTGGCGGGGGCGACGCTGGAGGTGACCGACCTCAAACTCCAGCCGAAGACCCGCCACGCCCTGCCGCCGTTCACGACCTCAACCCTGCAGCAGGCCGCGTCGAGCGTTCTCGGTTTCTCGCCCGGCAAGACGATGAAACTCGCGCAGAGCCTTTACGAGCACGGCATCATCACCTACATGCGAACGGACGCGGTGAGCGTGAGCGATGTCGCACGGGCGGCGGCGAAGGAGTTCGTGCTTTCGCACTACGGCGAGGCGTTCTATCCCCAGTCGCCGAACATCTTCAAGTCGAAGGCCGATGCGCAGGGGGCGCACGAGGCGATTCGCCCGACGGACGTGAATCGCGAACCGGCGGCGGCCAAACTCGAGGCGGCGGAACTGAAACTCTACGACCTCATCTGGCGGCGATTCCTCGCAAGCCAGATGGCGGACGCGAAGACGACGCTGAAGACGGCTTCGCTTGAGGTGCGCAAGCCCGCCCTCGCCCACTCCTACCTCTTTACGGCGAGCGCGACGACGGTTGACTTTGAGGGCTTTCTGCGCGTGATGAAACTCTCGCTCCGCAAGAAGCGCGCCGATGGCGAGGACGACGAGGATACGGACGAAGTCGCGGCACTGCCCGAACTCGCCGTGGGCGAGGAACTGGATGCGGTGCGCTGGCTTGCCGACGAAAAGCAGACGAAGGGCCCGGCCCACTATTCGGAAGCCTCGCTCGTAAAGGCCCTTGAGGAGAACGGCGTGGGGCGGCCTTCGACCTACGCGCAGACGATTGAGACGCTGAAGACGCGGGAATACGCGAAGTCGGTGAAACGGAAACTGATTCCGCTCGAGCGCGGCATTCTCGTGTGCGACTGGCTCGTCAAGAAACTTGAGCCGCTGTTCAACGTCGGCTACACGGCCAAGATGGAAGCCGAACTCGACCGCGTCGAGGAACAGGGCGAACCGATGGACGAGATGCTCTCCGCCTTCTACGCGAAGTTCAGGCAGGAACTCGCCTCGTGCGCCGAACCGGCACCGGATCGCTCGAAGTTCGACGTCGTTTTCGCCATGCTGGATGAGGTGAAGGAGTGGAAGCCGGCGAAGAAGCTCGGCCGGCGCGTCTACGACGACAAGGCGTTCGTCGAAAGCGTCCGCGAACAGGCCAGGGCCGGGGATCATCCGCTGTCAACGCGGCAACTTGAGTTCCTCGTGCGGATGGTTCTCGCCTATGCCGACCAGATATCGGACGTGGAGCGGCGGCTCAAGGAGAACAGCCTCGTCGGCAATGCGGTGGCGCGTGGCGAACGGGCCGACCCCGAACTCGTGCGGTATTGCTTCGGCGTGATGGACCGCATCGGCGGGATGCTCAAGAATCCGTTCCTGAAGAGTCTGCGCGATCAGGTTGAGCGCGGGCACGGACTTTCGCCGAAGCAACTGACGATTCTCGCCCGTGCCGTCGGGGAGAATGCGGGCGTGCTGGAGGACTGCGCCGCCGTGCGTGAGAAACTCGCCGAGTTCGCCCCCGGCGGCTTCGACGAAGGCCCGGTCGATCCGACGGTTCCGAAGATTCTCGCGTTGCTGGATCAGGTCAAGGACTGGCGCGCACCGATCAAGAAGGGGCGCAAGATCTACGACGACAAGTCGTTCATCGAGAGTCTCAACGAACAGTACTCGCGGCGCCATTCGCTGAGCCCGCGCCAGGTGATGGCATTGAAGCGCGTCGTCGTCGCTTACCACGCGCAGATTCCGAACTACGAGGACCGAGCGATTGAACTCGGTCTGCGACAGGCCCCCTCGTCAAACGACACGGACGCGGAGGTGAACGACGGTGATTCCGACTCCCAACCGTAGGGCGACGGAAGACCCGCAGGTGCGGAGTTTCCGGTCGTACCTGTCGGGCGAACGGAACGTCTCCGACCACACGCTGGCGGGGTATCTCGGCGATATTGAGCAGTTCGTCGCCATCCGCTGGGGGGAACGGGCCGAGCCGCCCTACGACTGGGTTTCCGTGACGGAGAAGCAGGCCCGTGCCTTCCTCGTCTCCATCACGGGGGCGGAGGCACAGCCGGCGACGACGCGGCGGAAACTGGCCGCGCTGCGGACGTTCTTCCGCTACCTTCAGCAGAACGGCATTGTGGCGGACAACCCATTCGCCTACATCCGCGGGCCCAAGATGGTGCGGACGATTCCGCGCATCCTTTCCGTCAGCGAAGTGACGCGCTTTCTGGAGCGTCCCGCAAAGGACTTCGCCGAAGGGACGCTTGCGGAATACCCGTTCCGCCGCGACGCGGCGATTTTCGAGTTCCTCTATTCGACCGGCTGTCGGATTAGCGAGGCGACACCCGTCCGCTGGGGCGAAATCGACTGGCGCACGGGTTCGATCATCGTGACCGGCAAGGGGCGCAAGGAACGGCTCGCCATTCTGGGCGGGAAGGCGATTGCCGCGCTGAAGGCCCTGCGCGAATGCGTGGCCGCCCACGACCCCGCCCTGGCGGAAGACGGCCAGCGGGTCTTTCTGACGGACAGGTATCGTCCGATAACCTCGTGCATTGTCGAGCGGCGGATGAAGCGCTACCTCGTGGAGGAGAACCTGCCGACCGACATCTCGCCGCACAAGTTGCGGCACAGTTTTGCGACGCACCTTCTCGATGCGGGGGCGGATCTTCGGAGTGTGCAGGAGATGTTGGGCCACGCCTCCCTCTCGACGACCCAGGTCTACACCCACGTCTCAATCGAACGGCTGAAGGACGAATATTTCCTGTCTCACCCCCGCGCCTGACGGAATATGGTATAATTAGGGCGATGGCGGAAAAGCAGTTGTTTGCGGACGATTACAAGGTGACGCTCGACGTGTTCGAGGGTCCCCTTGATTTGCTTTTGTACCTGATTCGCCGCGAGGAACTGGACATTTACGACATCCCCATCGAGCACATCACCGCCGAATACATGAAGTTCATCGATGCGGCGCGTGCGCTCGACCTCGACATCGCCGGCGAGTTCATCGTGATGGCGGCGACGCTGATGGTGATCAAGTCGCGGATGCTCCTGCCCGTCGAGCGGCGCAACGTCTCCGAGGAGGAGGGCGGCGAGTGGGTCGATCCGCGCCTTGACCTCGTGCGCCAGCTTATCGAATACAAGAAGTTCAAGGATGCCGCGATTCGCCTTGAGACGATGGAGGCCTTCGCGGCCAACAGTTTCGAGTACGGCGGGGGACGGCCGAAGTTCGAGAAAACGGCGAAGGATGCGCTCGGCGCGCTCGCCAACCTCGACCTCTACGACCTGCTGACCGCGTTTCAGGAAGTTCTGGCGCGGGCGAGCGAAATGCCCCACGAGGAACTGAAGGGCGTTCGCTTCTCGGTGCCGGACAAGATGGACTACGTGCTCGACCGGGCGCGGAAGGAGGGTCAGGTTTCGTTTGTGACCCTCTTCGAGCCGACGGCGCCGAAAGGCGAGATAATCGTCACGTTCCTCGCGCTTCTCGAGCTTTTGCGCCAGCACCGCGTGATTGTCTACCAGAACGCGGCGTTCCACGAGATTACGATTTTGCCGTCGAAGGAGACCCCGGACGACGCGCCATTGGAAAGACCAGACGAGTATGAGTGAAGAGGTGAAGATTCCGCTTCCGCAGTCCCTGCAGGAAATCGTCGGCTCCCTGCTGTTCGCGAGCGAGACGCCGCTGACGGCGGCGGATTTGCGCGAGGCCGTGCGGGCCGTCGAACCGGAGGAAGGCGACAATCGCGAGATTATGGATGTCTACGGCAGTTGCACGTCGCGTGAGATTGACGAGGCGATCAAGGGCCTGGGCAAGGCGCTGGAAGTCGCCGGGGCCGGCTTCAGGCTTGTCTGCACGGGCGGGGCCTACCGTCTGCAGACGGCGCCGAGTTGCGGACGCTACGTCAGGGCGATGCTGAAACTCGACCGTCCGAGCCGTCTCGGCCGTGCCTCGCTTGAGACACTTGCGATTATCGCCTACCGCCAGCCGATTACCAAGAGCGAAATCGAGGAGATCCGCGGCGTGGACGTGTCGGCGAACGTGAAAACGCTGATGGACTTGCAGTTAATTCGCCTCGTCGGCAAGTCGGAATTGCCGGGCCACCCGTTCCTCTACGGCACGACGCCCCTCTTCCTCGACCACTTCGGGCTCGCGAATCTCCAGCAGCTGAACGAGCTCGACCCGACGCTCCAGCGGTCGAACCCGCGCACGAAGGCCGAGTCGTACAAGAAGAAGGAGACGAAGACGGAACTCGAGAAGGCCGCCGAGGAGGCGGCTGAAAAAGCCGGGGAGGAATCCGCAAAGTCGGCAGACGGCGAGCCGCACGTTGAGAAGGAGGCGGCCACAGTCGAGCAGGGCGAACTTCAGCCGCCCGAATCCGAGGCTGAGCAGACGGTCGAATCGAACGACATTTTCATTGACGACACCCCGGATGAATTTGACGAGGAGGACGAAGATGAGGAGGATACTGATGACGAAGACGGCGATGGCGAAGGCGATGGTGACGCTGACGATCCTGACGGGTCTGACGGCGTGTGACGAAGCCGGACGGCGGAACTACGCGAGCGAGCGCGGCAGTCGCACCTATCAGGCGGCGATGGCGGACTATTCCGCCGGGCGGCTCGACAAGGCCATCGCGGGGTTCGAGAAGGTTCTGCGCGACGACCCCTCGAACACCTCCGCGCGCTTCCAGCTCGCCTGCCTTCAGCAGGACAAGTTGCACGACTATCTCGCCGCGCTCTGCAACTACCGCGAGTATATGCTGCAATCGCCGTCGAGCGAGAAGGTCGGCGTGGCGCAGGAGCGCGCCCGCATCTGCGAACGGGAACTCGCAAGCGCATTTGCCAAGAAGTTGAATGCGGCGGACGGTGCGGCGGCACTTGAGGAGAACGTCCGCCTGAAGTCGTCGGTTGCGGCACTTACCGAAGAAAATGCCGCGCTGAAGAAGTCCGCCGATGAATTGCGCAAGAACCTCGACGTCTGCCGCCGGGAGAACGAGAACCTGCGGCATCTCGTCTCGTCCGTCGGCAGCGACGACAATCTCTCGAAGACCGTCGCGATGCCGAGCGACCGCGACCTTCTGGATGACGACGAAAGCGAGGACTTCGACCGTCCCGGCTTTTCGGCGGACGTGAAGAGGCTTTTGAATGACGAACGGGCCGAGACGACAGATACGCCGTTCAGGGTCGTGGAGAAGAAGTCCGCCGCGAAGCCCGATGTCGAACCTCCGCACGAGAAGCGTCCCGCGACATATGTCGTGCAGGAAGGGGATACGCTCTACAAGTTGGCCGTCCGCTTTTACGGCGTTCGGTCGGCGTGGACGAAGATCCGCGATGCGAACAAGACGGAGATTTCAACGGATGGCCGCGTGAAGGCGGGCCAGACAATCAAGTTGCCGTAAGATGAGCGCCATTCACGTCAGCACAGTTCGCTCCCCCCACGTGTACACGCGGTCGCGTACGCCGTGGAAACTCGACGAACGCGACGATTCCGCCGACGGCCGCCTCTACCACTACCTTTCGGGCGGCGGCATGCGTGCGTTCGGGCGTAGCGTTCGGCAGGAAGAGACCGACCAGAAGCGGAATCGCTTTCTCGTCACGGCGGGCGTGTTCGGCATCGTGTGGTTGGTTCTGCTCGTTGTTTAACAGGTATGGAAGGAAAGGAAAATCAGATGAGAAAGGTTGTTTTTGCGTCCGTTGCCGCGATGGCTTCGTTCGCGGCGTTCGCGCAGTCCGGCACACGCGAGGCGTTCCTCAAGCAGCAGGCCTACAACGAGATGCAGCGCATCTCCGGGCAGATTGACGTTCTGCAGTCGAATCAGGAGGACCTCGCCCAGCGCGTGGCGAAGGTCGAGCGGTCGAAGGGCGAAGTCGATTCGCTGAAGGCCGAAATCGCCGCGCTCCGCGCCTCGCTCGAGCAGGTGCGGCGCGAGATGTCCGCCCAGCGCGGCGAAATCGTGAAGGATCTCTCGTCGCGGATTGCGAAACTCCCGACGGCGGTCTCCGCACCGCCGGCGAAAAGTGCGCCGGCCTACACGGGCCCCTACATCGAGTACGAGGTGGTGAGCGGCGACACGCTGACGGTCATCGCCAAGGCCTTCGACACGACCGTGCAGAAGATCAAGGAAATGAACGGCCTTCGAAACGACAATCTGCGCATCGGGCAGAAACTGAACATTCCCAAGGAGAAGTGAAGATGAAGATTCTTGTCGTCGGTTCGGGCGGACGCGAACACGCCATCGCGTGGCGGTTGGCGCAGGATGCGGAAGGCCATACGCTTTACTGTGCGCCCGGCAATGCGGGCACGGCGAATCTCGCGACGAATCTCCCCATCGGGGCGAACGATGTTGCGGGTATCGTCGCGTGGGCGAAGGCTGAGCGGCCCGACCTCGTCGTGGTCGGGCCGGAAGCGCCGCTCGTCGCCGGACTTGTCGATGCGCTCGACGCGGCGGGAATCCGCGCGTTCGGTCCCGTCGCGGCGGGTGCGCGGATGGAAGGCTCGAAGCGCTTTGCAAAGGAGGTGATGGACGCGGCGGGCGTTCCGACGGGACGCGCCGAAGTCTTCACCGACCCGGCGAAGGCGAAGGCCGCACTTCCCGCATATGGCCTCCCCGTCGTCATCAAGGCGGACGGCCTCGCGGCCGGGAAGGGCGTCGTCGTCGCCGAGACGGCGGCGCAGGCCGAGGCGGCGATTGACGACATGCTCGTGGCGAACAAGTTCGGCGCGGCGGGTGCCGAGGTGCTTGTCGAGGAGTTCCTCGACGGCGAGGAGTGTTCGATTCTTGCGCTGGTGGATGGCGAGCGCGCCGTCCTCCTGCCAAGTTCGCAGGATCACAAGCGCGTCTTCGATGGCGACAAGGGTCCGAACACGGGCGGGATGGGGGCGTATTCGCCCGCACCCGTCGTGACGGAGGCGATGCTGCCCGAAATCAGGGAGCAAATCATCCTCCCCGTGGTGCGCGAACTTGCGAAGCGCGGCATCACCTATCGCGGCATCCTCTACGCCGGGCTGATGATTACGCCCGAGGGCGGCAAGATTGCCGCGAGCGGTTCGCGCATCAACGTCGTCGAGTTCAACGCCCGCTTCGGCGATCCCGAGACGGAGGCTGTTCTGCCGCGCATCGGCGGCAACTTCGCGAAGGCGCTCCTGAACGCCGCGATGGGGCGTCTCGCCGAGGCGGACGTGGAGGTTCTGCCCGAATCGACGGCGACCGTCATCCTGGCTTCGGGCGGCTATCCGGGCGCATACGAGAAGGGGAAGGTCATCACGGGGCTTGAGGCGGCCGAGGCGAACGGTGCGATTGTCTTCCACTGCGGAACCGAATCGAAGGATAGCGAGACGCGGACGGCGGGCGGGCGCGTGTTGAGCGTGACGGGCTGCGGAAAGTCGCTTCGCGAGGCGGTCAGCACGGCGTATGCGGCGGCGGCGAAGATTTCCTTCGAGGGAATGTTCTACCGCAGGGACATCGCCCACCGCGCCTTCGAACCGAGGGAGACCGTCGCCCGCCGTTGACAGGCGGAGCGGGATTTGGTATCATTTGTGCCGTTGACCGTTGGAGTAGACCGAAAGGACTTGAAAAAGTGACCTTGACGCGGAGAATCGGGTGCGGTGAAGCACCGTCGGAGCGGGCGCAGGGATGCGTTCCGCCGCGTTCCATCGGCCTCAATACCCCCCCCCCCCAAGCGTAGACGCATCGGAAGCGTCTCTGGCGCGGCGCTTGAGCGGCCGCCCGATGCCGTCCCGTGACGGGACTGCGCGACATTCGCCCTGTCCCCGGAGGGTGCGGTCTTACCCGTCGGCTTGTCAAAACAAGAAAGGAACAATCCAATGAAAACGCTCAAACTCGGAAAACTTGCGGCGGTCTTCGGATTCGCCGCGCTCGCCGTCCAGCCTGCGTCCGCGGCAGAATGGACATATTACGCCAAGGGCGCG
>CAVAHB010000017.1:0-13892 GCA_963588415.1 Faecalibacterium sp. CAG:74 | reverse complement strand
GATTGGAGAAGATATGGCCGGGACGTATTTTGTAAGGGACAGCCAGATGTCGTCCTGAGATGCGTTGCGGTTGTTGAGCGGCGTTCCGCCATAGCTGAACACCGGGCTGTTCGTGATGGAGCCGTTCGCCACCATCGCATTGGCCTGGGTCGCTGTGTAGTACATCTGCACGGGTTCGCCGCCGACAGTCTCATACCAACAGTCGAATCCCCATCCGCCCAGTAGAGTCCCCGCTATAGGTTCTACGCCTTTGTGGGTTTCCTGCTTTTGCCAGCTTCCCTCTTCGGCGGTGATGTTGAAATCTATGAACGGCCACGACCATGAAAGCGTCGGCCAATGGAAGACCCCCGTGGTGACGCCGGGGACGGTGTCCGACTCAAGGAAGATCGGATCGCCTGTAGAGTAATAGTTGTACACCGTCCCTGCGTTCGACAGTGCGGCGGAGAAATAGTCCGGCCATCCCATTTTGCCGCGAGAATCCGTAGCGTCGTTGCTGAACCACTTGTGCCAGTTCGCCGCCCAAGACTGCGGATCGTAGTCGCTCCAGTCGGACGGGACGTACTTGGACTTGACAGCCGCGTTTGCGTTCTGGAGCGTTCCGTCGACGGCCTCGGAGGCGACAGCCGCGTTGAACATGAAGTACTTGCCCACGGAAAGGCCCTGACGCATCGCCTCGCAGGCGACCATGTTGCCGAGCGACTGCGACATGAGTATGCGCTTGGCGGAAGCGGGCTGCGCGCTCTCCATGAACGCCTTTAGCGCGGCGCCGGTCTTGAGCGCCTGATACACGTCCTGCTGATAGTGGAGGCCGTTGAACGCATTCCCCAGCCAGTTGTAGTCCCCCGACCATGTGAACATCCAGAACCGTGCGTTCGAGCCCGACTGCCACAATCTCTTGAACACCTCCGAACCCCACGCATGGGCATCCGACTCCGACACGTTGAAGCCATGTGTGAAGAACACATCCAAGTCCTTGCAGTTGTCCATAATGTTTCGGGGGCGACCGGGGATGTGTACTGTGAAATTGGAATTATTGTGGGCGCCGCGCAGGGTCACGAAGCGATACATGTCCTCGACGGACGAAATCTCGATATCGAGTGTTCCCTCGATGTCCGGCGTCGTTGATTCGTCGATGTATCCCTGAAGTCTCAGAGATGACCCGCTGGTACGCCCCTCGATCATCACGACGCCTTTGCCGTCGGCGTTCTTCATTCCCTGCGCGAAGCGGTCCGGCAGCTTCTTCCCGGCGGCGAGCGCGTCAACCGTAGCCTCGTATGCGTTCTGCGAAAGATCGGGGCCGAACGACGCATCGCAATCCGTCTTGAGGAAGTTCCCTGCACCCGATGCGGAGAGCGACGTCCACACGGCGTTTGCAACGCTCGACTGGAGCTTCCACGACACGCGCTCCCTGATTGAATCTGGCGTTCCCGGCGGGAACACGCCCGACACGTCAAGCAGGACGGGCGTGAAATCGAGGAGGTCTCCGCGTCCGTTCACCTTGTTGTCCTGCCCGTTTGCGCCGGAGCCAGGACGGTCGTTCTTGCTGTCGTTGACGTTTCCTGAATCATTGTCGTTGTTTGTCCAGAACCTGAACGTGGTCTGCCGCGCGTCGTAGATTTCCTCGTCGTCGGAATCGATTCTACCGTTGCGGTCGTAGTCTGGTATGACCTTCGGATCGCCAAGCACATAGAGCGTAGCCGCCAGACCTCCTGCGACATTGCCTCCCTTCTTGGAATTCTCATGTACGTGCGCGGTGAGAAGGCCGCCCGCGTTCTCCGCAATCCATCCGTTCCCGACAATCGTCTCCGCAACGCCGCTCTTGCGCGCAGACGAATAGCTCTCGTATGTGCATTCGCCCGGCATGCCGTCTATCTGGGACTGCCAGCAGTACCACGGTGCATTCTCGTCGTGATGGTCGCCGCAGTTCAGCCAGCGCATCGTGAGCCTGTAGGAGTTGCCTTTTCGCATCTTCATGGTCGAGGTTTCGGACGCCGCAGGCGCTCCCATGCTGATGCGCCTGATGCGGGTGTCTTCCGGGCCAAGTCCTTCGATCTGCATCTCCCACGCCGCCCAGTCGCCGTAGATGTTGAAAGCCAATTCCCTGAAAAGATCAGGATCCGGCGCCTGTCCTCCATCCGACGGGTCGGTGGGGTCGGCTTCCCGTTCCACCTCGACGCGGTCTGACACGCCGTCTCCATCGGTGTCGGCAGACAGCGGATCCGTGTTGTTCAGATATTCGTCGATGTTTGAAAGCCCGTCGCTATCCGAATCTCCATCCGCGCCATCGTCCCCGGCCGCATTTCTCGGATCCAGCCCGTACGACACTTCCCAGCCGTCCGTCATGCCGTCCTTGTCCATGTCGGGATCGAGCGGATCGTAGCCGGAATCGACCTCCTGCTTGTCCGAAAGGCCGTCATTGTCGGTGTCGGCGTTGCCGATGTCGGTTCCGTTCGCAATCTCCAAGGCGTCGGCAAGGCCATCACCGTCGGTGTCGGAACTGCGGGGATTGCCGCCGTAGGCCTGCTCCTGGAGATTCGTGAGCCCGTCTCCGTCGATGTCGCCGGACGCGCCGTCGTCGCCTGTCGCGGAAAGAGGATTGAGGCTGTTGGAAGCCTCCCAGCCATCCAGAAGCCCGTCGCCGTCGGAGTCCGGATTGCGCAGGGATGTTCCGAGCGCAATCTCCTCCAGGTCGGACAACCCGTCCCCGTCGGTGTCCGCGAGGCGGGGGTCGCTTCCATAAGTGGCGATTTCGATATTGTCCGCAACGCCGTCTCCATCGGTGTCGGACAGCGTCGGGTCGGAACCGTAGCCGACGACGAACACGAGCCTCATGCCGTCATAGACCATGTCGTAATCCCATGAGCAGTACGACACGCTCTCGCGAGCATCGAAACTCTGGAATCCGACGGAAGCGTTGCGCCCGTCCATGTCGCCGCCGACGATCTCGGCATAGCGGATTGAAATCCTGTCGACATGCCCGGTCGGAAGCGCCATCTGGAACGAGATCGAGTTCGTCTCGTAAGAGGATAAGTCGTAATAGAGATGCCGGCATTCAAGCACATAGTATCCGTTCGTTCCGACTGTGGTCGTTCCGAATCTTACCGATGACGGTTCGCACTCCTGCGATAGGAACAGCCAGCTCCAGTACGGCGCGACCGTGAAGCAGTTTGTATCGACGACATCGTAATCGAAATCGTATGCGCCGCGCGAATATTCAGAATTTGCATAGCCCGCCCTGTTGAAGTACACGACGCCGTTCGCATCGATGGTGATGTTCGTCACGGTCTCCTGCTGGATCGTGACAGGGGCAGGGAGCGCAACGCTCACGCAACCGCTGTAGGAATTCGTGATGGCGCCAGTGAGGTTCGTGAGAGCGGCGATCTCCAGCCACGGCAGCGGAGATGCGAAAGAGACGCACACGGCCTCTTCGCCGTCGAAGAGTCCGTCCCCATCCGTGTCCGCAAGATTGGGATTTGTCCCCAATTCATACTCGTTGAGATTGTCCAGCCCGTCGCCGTCCGGGTCGCCGGCATCGCCGTCGTCTCTTTCGGCGGAAAGCGGATCGAGGCCGTACTGGACTTCCCATCCGTCTGGCAGACCGTCGCCGTCCGTGTCCTCCTTCGACGGAGAGGTGCCGATTGCGGCTTCCGCGCCATCGTTGAGTCCGTCGCCGTCGCTGTCGGCGGAGAGAGGATCGGAATTCTCGCCGAAGAGGAATTCGAGGGCAAGTCCCTCGAAAATCCTGCCCACGGAACGATAGCACCACGAATGCAGCCACGTGCCGCCGAACGTCTGCATCCCGACGCTGGCATAGTGCCCGTCCATGTACTGCCCGGTGACATCAACATACCGGGCGTATGCACGGTCAGGGGAATTGGTCGGGATTGCGATCTGGAAGGATATGGAATTTGTCTGGTACGACGAGGTGTTATAGTAGGAGTTCAGGTATTCGACGAGCAGATATCCCTCGCCATCGTGCGTGGCCGTTCCGTACTTGATGGAGGTCTCACGGTCGGCGATGTCGGAGCGGATGTAGGCGTATTGGAGATACGGCGCAAGAACGAGCGCGTTGTCGTTTATCGAATACGCGAAGTTCGCACTTGACGTGGAATTGCCCGGATTGGAATAGCCCGCCTTATTCAAGAACAGAAGACCATTCGCCGATATGGTCAGGTTAGCGACCGTTTCGCCCTGAATGCGCAGCGATGCCTGGAGAGGCCTATTTACGCAACGGTATGAATTGGTGGAGATTTCGGCGGTAATGTCTTCGCTCATGTCGAAAGTCAGCCACGGCAAAGCGTTTGTCGCGAATACGTTTCCCGTCTCAAGACCGTCGCAGAGCCCGTCACCGTCCGTGTCCGAGACGGACGGATCGGTCGCGTATTCCATTTCCTTGCGGTTGGAGAGATAGTCGCCGTCAGGGTCGCCGTCCGCGCCGTTGTCGCCAGAGGCGGAGAGCGGGTCGAGGCCGTTTGAGTATTCCCATGCGTCGGTCAGACCGTCAAGATCCGTGTCGGTGTAGCGCGCGCTTGTGCCTATGGTCGATTCCACCCCGTCCCCAAGGCCGTCGCCGTCCGTGTCCGCAATTGTAGGATCGGAACCTGTCCCGAAATGGTAGGCAATCACCGTTCCGTTCGTGATTGCGCAAGCCGTGTTGCAGGAAATCTGATGCGTCTGCTCACGGTTCGGGAGTTGCGCGCCGATGGTCGCGCCCGACCCGTCGAAGCCGTCTGACAGGCTGACGTAGCGGACATAGACCGTGTTCGTCTCCGACTGCGAGAGGACAATCTGGAAAGTCGCGATGCATGAAGAATTGTTCCGCTGGGAATAGAGCCGTATGCCGGAATACTGCACTACGGCATACTCAAGACCGTTTGTGCCGACATCGGCAACGGTTATTTGCGCGCCGGAATTGGCGGTTGCATACAGGTCGTCCCAATAGGCCGCTATCGTCGTGTGGTATCCGCTGACCGTGTAGGTGATAAGATCGGAATTCCCGTCACTTGTTGGAAAGCTCGATGACGCGCTTCTGTCCGACATCAGCCCGACAATGCCATTCATTCCGGCCGTCACGTTCGTATGCACATATCCGGCGCAGCGGAACGTGAACGGCAGCGGAATGACGAACTGCTGGCTGTCATAGTTTTGCGTTGACACGAGAAGGTTCGTGCCGCCGGACACGTCGAACTCAGGCAAAGTGTCGGCGCATTCCCACCAACCGACCTCTTCGCGATCCGAAAGCCCGTCGCCGTCGGTGTCGAACGATACAGGCGAAATGCCGAGCGCGTATTCGCGCAGGTTGGCAAGGCCGTCGCTGTCGGCATCGGAGGCGGAATCGTCCGTCAAGGAATCGAGCCCATATCGAACCTCCCAGCCGTCGGGCATCCCGTCCCCGTCGGTGTCAGGGGAGAGCGGATCGGTGCATTCCGCAACCTCATCCGAATCGGACAGTCCATCCCCGTCCGTATCGGCGACAAGGGGGTTCGTGTGATACGCCAAGACTTCATCCGGGTCGGAAAGACCGTCAAGGTCGGTGTCGGAATTCGCGGGGTCGGTTCCTGTTCCGATCGTGTACTTGATTGTCAATCCGTCCTCCGGGAAGTCCGCCGTCAGCGGCCATGTGAGGTTGTAGTAGGCGTTGCCCGACTTAAAGGACGGCATTCCACCGCACTGGACTCCGGCGCGAAGATCCACCTCCCGGAACGTGTTGGATGCGCAGAGATAGCTGACATAGACAGTGTTCGTCTCGTCGTGCGGCAGGATCAGCTGGCAAGTCAAGGTCTCGTTCGTTTCACGATAGGCGTAGAGACCTATGTTGCGGTACTCGATGACTGTATATTCCCTGCCGTCCGCCTGCACGATGCCATGCAGGATCTGGCTTCCCCAGTCGTTTGTCCTCGCGTAAAGATCCGCCCCACAAAGCGCGACGGTGACGTGGCAAGCCGAATACTGCGAGTTGCTGAGTGTGCCGTAGTCGCAGGCATAGGCCCATGATGTGGGATTGGTTGGGCACATAAGATGCACCGTTCCATCCACTTGGACTTTGGCGTTCGTGTAGCATGCGTTGTTTATCGTGTGCCCGTCGGGCAAAGGGATGTACCAGCTGTTCCCGTCCGCAGTCTGGCCTGTTATCAGCCGCGTTCCGCCGGACAGATCGAACCACATGAAATCGCCATCAGTGAGCGCGGCCATCGTGCCGATTTCCTCGGCATCGGACAGACCGTCGCCGTCCGTGTCGGCGGAGCGCGGATTGGAACCGGCGGCAATCTCGTCGCCGTCTCCTACGCCGTCGCCGCCCGTGTCGTACAGAAGAGGGTCAGTCCCGATGGAGGTGGAAAGTTCCGCCCCGTCCGACAGGCCGTCTCCGTCCGTGTCGGCCTTTTCGGGGTCTGTGAAAGTCCAAAACCGCTCATGCGCATCGGTAAGTCCGTCTCCGTCCGAGTCGAAGTCTATGCCGAAGCGGTAGAAGCCTACGCCTGCAAGCGTGTCAAGGAACCAAGGCCGCATCGCCGTGTCAACATCGTTGGAGGTGACGGTGAACGCACAGGAGTTCGTCCCGGACGGCATCGCGAACACGCCGAGCGGAGCCCACGCGTTGTCGCGAAGATTCGTGGACGAGAACAGGTAGAGGTTGCGCGAGTCGGTGTAGTCGAAGAGATTGGTCGCCCAGGTGGTCTCGAAAGCGAGTTCCCCGTTCTGCCGGTCGACCGCGAAACCGGTGACGGCAAGGGCGTTTGTGGTACAAACGAATGTTGCCAATGTGAAAATGTTGCCGGTTCCAATGTTGCCAATTGCCAATCTGGAATCAACGCGACTCATGGCATTGGTATTGGCCATTGGCAACATTTGCACATTGGCAACATTTTGCCGCTCCTTCGATCCGCCCCAAAGGGTAAGGAAACTGAATATGCAAATGACGATGAACTTATGCCACGGCGTGAGGCTGAAAAACCACTTTAGCTCTTTCGCAAACGGCTTGGCCTTGTGGCAGAGCATGACGAGCCACAGGGCGAAGAATCCAGCAGCCATGCCGACAAGCCACGGCGTCGCCGCTTCAATGGCATTGCGTACATATTGAACTATGATGTCTATCATGCCTTTTCTCCAAACACAAACAGTTCAAGGCTGTTCGTCGGCATCCCGTCAAAGTAGAAATGTAAATCGGAATAGCCGATGTCGGACTTGTCAATCACCACGTTGATGGAAATCTCCGTATCAGCCGCCTCCGGCGTCGCCACCGGCGGCACGATTATCGTACGGGCGAAAGCCGTGGCTGCGAGAAGGACTGCGAGCGAACACACTGAAAATCTTGTCATTTCGTCTCTCCATTGCCGTGCGGAGAAGGCGAATATTCCACGATGTCGTCAAATGAGCAGTTGAGCGCGTTGCATATCTTCACAAGTATGGCGGTATTGACCTCCGCGCCGCGCGTCAGTTTCGCAAGCGTGGAAGTCGATATGCCTGCGGCGACGCGCATTTCCGTGCGCGTCATGCCCTTGTCGATCAGCAATTTCCAAAGCCGATTGAAGCACAATACCATGTCTTCTGCCTTTCTCGTCATTTGACGAAACCTATTATACCACAATTCCTTGCGCGGAATCAAACAGGATGTAAGAGAAAACGAATATGCGGACATATTCCTCCCACCTTGCAATCAGCGAGATGTCGTGCGTCAAAACTCGTATCCGACGTCACACTCTGGAGAAGTTTCTATGCGAGGGCGGGAAGCGAAAAGCCCGCGTTTATTGGGCGTTTTTCGCGTATCGGTCGGAGAGACGAGAAAAGGGAGAATCGGACTTCTCCCTTTCGGTATTCTGTATTGGTGGACGATGAGGGACTCGAACCCCCGACCTTGACCGTGTAAAGGTCCTGCTCTAACCAACTGAGCTAATCGTCCAATCCAAACAGGGGCGGTTATTATAGCAAATATCTGGCACGGCGGAAAGGAGGCGGCGCGTATATTCGCTTTTCGGGTGCGAAAAGACACCCGCCGCGTCGCCAACATCAACGAAAAGCCCCCGTTCCATCACGCAGATGCGGTCGCACACGTTCTTGACGACGGCCAGATCGTGGGCAATCAGCAGAATGGAAAGCCCCAAGTCGCGGCGAAGGTCGCGCAGAAGGTTCAGTACGCGGGCCTGAACGGAGACGTCGAGTGCGCTCACGGGTTCGTCCGCAATAAGCACACGCGGTTCGCAGGCGAGCGCACGGGCCACGGAAACGCGCTGGCACTGCCCCCCCGACATTTCACGCGGATACTGGTCAAGGACGGCGGCGGAAAGTCCGACCAGGTCGAGCAGTTGCTTCGGTTCGGTGAACTTCGCGCCGCGACAGACCTTCAGGACTTCGGCCAGCGTCTGGCGGACAGTCATCCGCGGATTGAGCGATCCGACGGCATCCTGAAAGACCATCTGCACGGGAACGTCCGCACGGACGATTTCCCCCCGCGAGGGGCGTTCAAGCCCGACAAGCGTCTTCGCAATCGTGGACTTGCCCGACCCCGACTCCCCGACGATGCCAAGGATCTCCCCTTCCCGCAGGGTAAAGCTCACGCCCCTGACGGCCTCGTACGAACCGTAGCGGACGTGCAGGTCGCGAACGTCGAAGATGTTCATCGCCGCCTCACCCGAGGAGGGCCCTGCACCTCGCATCCAACGCCTTCCGGCGGTTGGCAACGGACTTTGAAAGCGCGGCAAAACGCTTCCGATAGACGGTGCGGTCGATGCCGCCCGTCGTGCCCTCGTGCGTCTTGGCGTTCACCGCCGCATCGGGGTCTTCTTCGCCAAGCCGCTCCAGGTGGTCGCGCACCTCGTGGTAGGCGTCGCGCCAGGGCGCACCCGCCGAGACCATGCGGAGTGCGACATCCGTCGCGAACACGCCCGGCGTAAAACCGGCGCGGCACTTCCCGGCATCCACGGAAAGGCCGGCGACGACCTTGGCGAGGATGCGGAGCGTCGTGCGGGTGATGTCGAGCCCCTTCATATAAAGACCCTTGCAGTCCTGCAGGTCGCGGTTGTAGCCGCCGGGCATCGCGTGGAGGAGCGAGAGCGCGGCGGTTTGGAGTCCGAGTACCTGCGCCGCCTTCGAGCGCACCAGTTCCAGCACGTCGGGATTGAACTTCTGCGGCATGATCGACGAACCCGTGCAATACTCACGCGGCAGTTTGAAGTAGGCGAACTCGGGCATCGAGAAGAGAATCATATCCTCCGCCAACCGTGAGAGAACCGCCATCAGTTGCGCGAGCGCCGACAGAAGCGCCGCCTCACACTCGCCACGCGCCATGGAAGCGCCGAAGCAGTTGTGGATCGTGCGCGAAAAGCCGAGCAGTTCGGTCGTGCGCCGGCGGTCGAGCGGAAGCGGAACGCCGTAGCCCGCCGCGCTCCCCAGCGGATTCAAGTCCGCAAGCCTGTAGGCGGATTCCAGGTTCTCCACCTGGTCGGCGATCATCTCCGCGTGACCCGTCGCCCACATCTCCACCGTGGACGGCATGGCGGGCTGAAGGTGGGTTCGCCCGACGAGGGGAATGCGCCCCGCCTTCCCGCCGAAACGGCAAAGCGTCTCGGCAAGGGCGAGAACTTCGCCCTCGGTCTTCAGGATCTCGTCCTTCATGTGAAGCCGCACGTCAACGGCGACCTGATCGTTGCGGGAACGCCCCGTGTGGATCTTCTTTCCGAGGTCGCCGAGGCGTTCCGTGAGCATCCGCTCGACGGCCATGTGGACATCCTGATCGTCCTCGCGGATGGTGAATCGCCCCGCCTTCGCCAGGGCGGCGATCTTGCCGAGTTCCTTGCGAACCTTCGCCGCCTCGGTCTTCGTGACGACGGGACGCCTCAGTTTCATCTCCGAGAGCATCGTGACGTGCGCGGCGGTTCCCATGCAATCCCAGACCGCCAGGTTCAGGTCCAGCACGGGGTCGTCGCCGACGGTGTAGTTGAGCACGTCCGTGTCGATGCGATTGTCGGTAATCGTCTTCTTCGTAATCATTGCCGGTTCAGTCCTTTCAGTTTCTTGTCCGCCTCCGCGAGCAGTGCCGCGAGTTCAGTTTCCGTTTTCTCAAGTCGCGCCAGTTCCATAAGGAAGTCGGCATACGCATCCGCCGCCGCCGCCAGTTCGGGCCCGCGCCCGCCGCCGAAGATGGGAACCTGCCGGGACTTGACGAACGCCGCGAAGCGAACGCTGGGGTCCCGCCTCGCCAGCGGAATCGCCTCGGCGAAGGTACACGACTCGTACTTCCCGCAGAACGGCAGGGCGTAGGCCGTGGGATAGAGCCGCAGCCGCGAGGCGAAGGTAAGCACGTCATCCGCCTCGGCGTAGCCCGGCTTCAGAACCTTGCGCTGAACCCGAAGGTAGTCCTCGTCATCCCTGCCCGGAGCATAAACGCCGCGATCCCGCCAGTCGGCGAGTTCGGCCCGCGCCTCCGCGATGCGCAGTTCGGGATTCGCGTCAATCAGGGCCTCACGCGCTGTCGCCTCGCCGACGTCCCTCTTCTCAACCGCGAGGAAAAAGGCGCGGGCGATGGAGAGCCGCAGGGCCTTCGTATCCGAGAATCCCGGCGCGGGCAGGTAGATTCGCGTGTAGCGTTCGCCCTCCGAACGACGGTACGTACGCGTCACCACGTTCGTCACGTTCGTCCGAATGTCCCCGACGTGGATGAAGATCCCAGGTTCGGTGAAGCGCGGCGGTTTCGTCCGCCGGACGGAATAGAGCGTGCGGCACACGTCCGCCGCAAAGCCCGCCACGGTGGACTGATATTCGCGGCGCATGTCGGCCGGACAGTCCCCGATGACCTGAACAAGCCCGTCGCACACCGTTATCGGCACGGCGCGGAAGCGGTCAATGACTTCCGCCCGCGTCAGTGCGAAAAGGAGAATGGAGGCAAGAAACGACATCAGCGGACCTTCACGAGTATCAACAGCAGGAACGGCATGACAATCAGCTGCAGAAGGGTGAAGCGCATCAGGACCTGTGCGTTCGACCAGCCGAGGTTCTTCTTGCAGTGGTCGTGCAGAGGAAAGCGTATGCGCCGAATCGCCGCGTCCTCCCCGATGTCGAAGCCCGTCTTCCTGGCGAGCCGCAGCAGGACGAGCTTGCCAAGCCCGCCGCCGCCGTTCACGAGCACGACGGGCGCGAAGGCGAGGATGAGAAACGGGTTGCCCGTCACAAGCACGGCCGTCCCGACGAGGATGCCGAGGAAGCGGCTTCCCGCATCCCCCATCAGGATCTTCGACGGTTCGGCGTTGAACCAGAGGTAGCCACCGACGCCGCCCGCTACCGTCATCACGAGAATCGCCCACCGCGCCGCCTCCGGGTTGCACGGCAGCAGGAAGTAGTGCGCGACCGGACGGTAGCCGATGACCACGTAGAGCATCACCGCCAGGAGGACAAGCGTAATCAGCGTCAGCGTCCCGGCGAGCCCGTCCACGCCATCCGAGCAGTTCGTCGCGTTCATCGTGAACCACAGCATGAACCCGGCGCACGGCACGTAGAGCCACATCGGCACGACCCACATCCCCTTTACGAACGGCAGCCAGACAAGGGTCGAATGACCGCGTGCGATGAAATAGGCAATCGCAAGCGAAACCGCCGCGTCCAACAGCCCCTTGCGCAATTCGCCCCACGGCACGGCGGCGCGGTCGTCGAGATAGCCGAAAAGCATCGCCACGTAAAGCATGGCGACCGACATCAGATCCCAGAACGCCAGCGGCGTGAAGAGGATGATGACGGGCAGGGCGATCAGCGTCACGGGCATTCCCGCCCCCGTCGGCTTGCCCGCCGACTTCATGCCGTCCAGATCCTTGCAGAGCGTCTTTCCCCTGTCGCAGGGAAGCGCGTTCCAGAAGCGCGGCAGAAAGACGAACGTGAGGAGGGCCGCCGTCAGTGCGCCGCCCGCCAACAGCAGGGCGTGGGACTGAAGGAGGCGGAACGGGCCCCAGAACGGGGTCAGGTAGAGCGAGAGGTAGTAAAGCATCAGTAGAAAACCTTCCAAAGGAACAAACCGTGACCGGGGGCCGTTTCGACGCGGGCCGTGCGGGGCGTCTTCGCCTCCAGCAACTCCTTCACGGCCACAGGCTTCTCAAGCCCCTTGCCAACGGAAATGAGAAATCCGACCATCGACCGCACCTGCTTGTAGAGAAAGCCGTTGCCCTGGACGATGAACGTGTAGCGGTGGCCCACCTTCTTCACGACGAAGGAAAAGACCGTCCGCACCGTCGAGGTGAGTTTGCGGTCCGAATTCGCCGCGAACGACACAAAGTCGTGCTGGCCCACGAAATACGAGGCGGCCTCCTGCATCGCCGCGAGGTCGAGCGGACGGTGGCTGAACGCCCAATACGGGGCGAGATGCGGCGGCAGGATGTCCGCCTGATAGAGTTGGTAGCGGTACTCCTTCCCCTTCGCCGACAGCTGGGCGTTGAAGTCGGCCTTCGCCCGGCTCGCCCGCATGATCCGAATGTCTCGCGGCAACTGCGAGTTCAGCGCCCGCACCAGGTTCTTCGGCGGAATCGGCTTCGTCAGGCAGAAGTTCCCGACGAACCCCTTCGCGTGCACGCCCGCATCCGTCCGCGACGAACCGTGAATCCGCACAGGCGCACCCTCGACGTAGGCGAGCGCCTTTTCGACAATCTGCTGGATGCCGACGGCGTTCGTCTGGAACTGCCAGCCGGAATACGCCGTCCCGTCGTAGGCGATGACGACCTTGTACTTCCGCTTCTTTGGATTCTCGGTTTTCTTGCTCACGCGAACAGTTTCTTCAATTCGCCGGCCCGCGCACGATCCACGACAAGCACGGCATCCCTCGTTGTGACGACCACAAGGTTCTTCACACCGAGCAACGCAATCTTCGCCCCCTTGGCAATGCAGACGTTGTCCGAACATTCGACGGCCTTCACGTCCCCGCTCAGGACGTTGCCCTTAGCATCGTGCGGATAGTAGCGGTCGAACGCACCGTAGCCGCCGACATCGTCCCAGCCGAAGTCGCCCGGCACGACGGCAACCGCCCCGTGCTTCTCCATCACCGCGTAGTCAAAGGAAATGCGCGGCAAATCCGCATAGATGCGGCGCAAGCGCAAAAGGGGCGGGTTCGGCCCGGCGAGCGTGAGGAGCGCGGGCGCGTGGGCCGCGAAGGCGGCGCGGAAGGTCGAGGCCCGCGCGATGAACATTCCCGCGTTCCAGAGAAAGCCCTTCTTCAGGTAGCGTTTCGCCGTCGCCGCGTCCGGCTTCTCGACGAACTTGCCCGTCGCCGGGTTCACGTAGCCGTAGTTCGTCGCGGGGAAAGTCGGCGAAATGCCGATCGTCACGATTTCCCGCCCTTTCGCCGCGTTCCGCGCCGCCTTCTTCACGGCGGCGCGGAACGCGGCGGGCTTCGCCACAAGCTGGTCGCTCGAAAACACGCCGACGACGGGGTCGCCCTCGGAAGATGCCGCAACCCCCACGCCCAGCGCAACCGCCGCACCCGTGTCGCGGCGCATCGGCTCCCCGACCACGTTCCCCGACGGAATCTCCGGCAGTTCGCGCTTCGTCGTCCGAACGAGCGCACGGGCCGTCACGACGTAGACATCCTCCGGCGCACACAGGCCTTCAAGGCGCGTCAGGCTCTGCCGAATCAGGCTCCCCGTCCCAAAGACATTTAGGAACTGCTTCGGCTTCGCCGCCGTCGAAAGAGGCCAGAAGCGTTCGCCGCTTCCGCCCGCAAGTATTACCGCCTTGAAATTCTTCATGGACATATTATACCAAAAGTCGGGTCTTCAGGCATAAATGCACCCCCTTCCGGAGTTTATCCATCTCCACCTCAGTCCCCCGCCGAAAAAGACGACGGCGGTTCTCGCGGTTTTAGGGATATTGGTCGGAGCGGAGGGATTTGAACCCTCGGCCTTTTGCTCCCGAAGCAAACGCGC
>CAVAHB010000016.1:0-16004 GCA_963588415.1 Faecalibacterium sp. CAG:74 | reverse complement strand
CCCCTACCCCCTCCCAAAAAACTGGAAATGGGTTAAGTTGGGGGAGATTTGCGAGATTATTAGAGGGGCTGGCATTAAAAGAAGCGAAACAACCAGCTCTGGCGTTCAATGCATTAGATATGGAGAGATTTATACTACTTACGGCTACTCTTTTAAGAAAACGGTATCTTTTGTATCAGAAGCCACGGCTGATAAATGTTATGAGGCTCATTATGGAGATGTCTTGCTGACCTTAACAGGAGAAACTGAGGAAGAAATAGCAAAGGCAACAACATATTTAGGTGATGAAAGACTTGTTATAGGAGGAGATTTGGCAAAGATTACAAATCATCCTTTTTATCCAACTCTTTTAGTGTATTTCATGTTTTCGCCGTTTATGATTAATCAAAAGGCGGCAAACTCAAAAGGTGGCATGATTGTTCATATCGGTAAGACGGCATTGGAAAATCTTTTGATCCCTCTTCCGCCGTTGGGGGAGCAGAAAAGGATAGTGGCGAAGGTGGAGGCGTTGTTTCGGGCACTCCCCGACCCTGGCGGTTTTCGCCCGAAAAATCCCGTGGGGGTTGACGGCGGAAGGGCATAAAGTGTATAATACGCGGCCAATCCGTCTGGATCGGGCTCAACAACCGACTGCCCGACCGGTTAGGAGACAAAAAGGAATAAGCAAATGCCTAAGATGAAAACAAAGAAGTGCGCCACGAAGCGCATGAAAATGTCGGCCAACGGCAAGGTTATGCGTTCGCAGGGCGGCAAAGCCCACCTGAACAACGGGAAGAAGCGTTCCCGCAAGCGTAATCTGCGTGGCACGACCACCACCGACAAGACCGTGACCAAGACCTACGCACGTGCGTTGCAGGGTCGCTAATCAAAGGAGTAAAAGACAATGCGTGTTACCAATGCTCCCGCTTCCCGCGAACGCCGCCGCCGCCGCCTTGCGCTGGCGAAGGGCTTCTACGGGGCTCGTTCCAAACTCTTCCGCACGGCCACCGAGGCCGTCGATCGCGCGATGCGCCTTGCGACCGAACACCGCAAGCTGAAGAAACGCGACTTCCGCCAGCTCTGGATCGCCCGCATCAACGCGGCGGTTCGTCCCGAGGGCATCAGCTACTCGAAGTTCATCGCCGGCCTGATCCGTGCGGGTGTTGTCATCAACCGCAAGATGCTGAGCGAAATCGCCATTCACGACCCGGCCGGCTTCAAGACGATCGTCGAGATCGCGAAGAAGGCCTGAGCAACCCGAATGGGCGACCGAAAGGTGCCGCAGGGGTAGCCCTGCGGCACCTTTGCGTTTTGCCGCGTCTTACGCCGGCCGCGGCAGATGCTTCGGGCGAACCCTTGAGAGGAACCGGACGTGAAGGAGGAGGGGCGTGAGCGTGGCGCACTGGCAGAGGACGTCCGAAATCGGCAGGGCGAGCCAGACGGCGAGCGACCGGTCGGCCATGAAGTGCGGCAGAATCCAGATACAGGGCAGAAGGCAGATGCCCTGACGGAGGAGGGAGAGGAAGACGGCGGATGTCGGGCGGCCGATGGACTGGAAGTAGGTCGTGGCCACCACGTTGATTGAAATGCACCAGAGCATGCAGTTCGCGACGGCAAGGTCGTGCGCGGCGAGCCGGATGAGGTCGGGGTGGTCCGACGAGATGAAGCACCGTGCGAGCCACGTCGGGAAGGGCGGCACGCACTGGACGAGGCAGGCGACGACGCACATCGCCGTCGTCACCCAGAACCCCGTCTTCACCGTCTTGAGGACGCGGCGGAAGTTCCGCGCCCCCCAGTTGTAGCCGAGAATGGGCTGAAGCCCCTGCTGTGCGCCGAGGATGGGGGTGAAGACGAGGATGAGGACGCTTTGGAAGACGCCGAGTGAGGCGAGTTGCGCCGTGGCGCTCGCCTCCGAGTCGGCCCACCGCGTGAGGGCAAGCGAAAGGGAGACGCCAATCAGCGAACTGAGGACGGTGGTGAAGAAGGGGGAAAAGCCGATGGCGAGCGGCTTCCAGAGAAGTCCCGGATGCAAGCCGATGCGCGAGAGGCGGAACGGAATGACGGTCTTGCCGCCGAGGTAGCACCAGAGGGCGAAGGCGCAACTGGCGAACATGGCGATGTTCGTCGCCCACGCCGCACCCGCGATGCCCATGCCGCACCCGAAGATGAGGACGGGATCCAGTACGAGGTTCGTGCCGAAGCCGATGACCATGCAGATCATCGACCGCACGGCCAGGCCCTCGGCGCGCATCATGGCGGAAAGCCCGAACGCGAGGTGCGCGAAGAGATGCGGAAAGAGGACGATTCGGAGATAGTCCTTTGCCGCGTCGCAGGCGGCGGGCGTCACCTTGTCGGCCCCGCACCAGCCGAGCACGGTATCGAGGTTTGCGAAGACGAGCGGCGGAAGCGTGACGAAAAAGAGGATCTTGAAGGCGACGAGCTGGCCGAGCAGTTTCTCGCAGGCGGACAGGTCGTTCGCGCCGAGTTTGATGGAGAGAATGGTGGAGTGGCCCGCGCCAATCAGCACGCCAAACGCGGAAAAGAGCAGCATGACGGGATAGGTGAGCGTCAGCCCGGCCATCGCGTCCGCGCCGCAGCCCTGGCCGATGTAGAAGCGGTCGACGACGCAGTAGAGCGCGTTCAGCGTCATGGCGACGAGCGCGGGCCACGAATACTTGAGGAGCAGGCGGCCGATGCCCCCCGTGGCGAGTTCGTCAAGATTCCTCTTGAGTTCGTTCTTGTCCTTGGACATAATGGCGGGATATTATACCACAGACGGCTGAAAAGCGGGCAAACTCCAGCGTTCGGCGGAGATATGGTATAATATCGGACATATGAAATTCGAAGACAACCTCAAGCGGCTTGAGGAACTGGTGAAGAAGATGGAATCGGGCACTCTCAAGCTCGACGAGATGATCGCGGCATTCGAGGAAGGCCGCACGCTCGTGGCCGCCTGCACGAAAGACCTGGACTCGGTTCGCCAGCGGATCGAGAAGGTGACGAAGTCGGGCGAGGTGGAGGACCTGAAGTTATGAGCAAGCGCATCCTCGTCCAGGCGCAGGCCGACTACATCGCGTCGCTTGCGAAGGCGACGCCGCTTTCCGCCCTTGAGGAACTCGTCTGGAACGCCCTTGACGCGGACGCACGGGAAATCAAGATCGACGTGATCTGCAACGACCTCGGCGGCATCGTCGCCGTGAGGATTTCCGACGACGGCACGGGCGTGGACGTCCTCCGCGCCGATTCGACCTTCGGCTCGCTCGGCGGCAGTTGGAAGCGCAACGCAACCGAAACCGCCGCAAGCCACCGCCGTCTGCACGGCCGCCACGGGTGCGGACGCTTCAAGGCTTTCGCCATCGGCGGTCATGTCGAGTGGCGCACGACCGTCCGCGTCGGCGGCGAACTTCTCTCCTACCGCATCTGGGGCGACGGCGAAACGCCGGGCGTCTTCGAACTCGATTCCACGCCCCAGCCCGGGCCCGGCACGGGCACGGAAGTCTACATCTCGAATGTTCGGGCGGCCAGCGATTCCCTGCTCGATGCCGGCGAGACGGTGCAGTCCCTCGCGGCGAAGTTCGCGCTTTACCTGAAGAGTTATCCGAACGTGCGCATCTACTTCAACGGCCTGCCCGTCACGCCCGTCATCGTGCAGAAGCGGGCGACGGACTACAAGGTGACGCTTGAAAGCGGCGCGGAGGCGAAACTCGAGGTTATCGAATGGCGGCGGAAGTTCGTCGGTTCGGGGCGACTCGTCTTCATGGGGACGGATGGCTTTCAGCTTCACGAACAGGCGGCGGGCATCCGTTCGGGCGGTGTGAGTTTCACGGCCTATCTCATTTCGCCGCGCTTTCCCGCGCTGAACGCCGAGAATGCGCTGGTGATGGACGAACTGAACCCTGAAGTGCGCGCCTATCTTGACGCGGCGAAGAAGGTGCTGCGGGCGCACTTCGCCGTGCTGGGCGAGGAACGTGCGCGGGGCATGGTCGGCAACTGGGTGCGCGAGGGCAGTTATCCGTTCGACCCCTCGGTCGATTCGCCGGAGCGCGTCCGCTTCGACAACCTTGCCGTCGAACTCGCGGGTCGGATGGTCACGCTTGCGGAAATGAGCGCGGCGGAACGGGGAATCGTCTTCAGGCTGCTGAAAAAGTCAATGGCAACAGTGCCGCGTGGCGGCCTGAAGGAGTTCCTCAGATAAGGGGAGGAGAGGCGGAAGATGAGCAAACTGCACCTTGGCATACTCGGTTCCGGCGCGGGATCGAACATGCAGTCCATCGTCGATGCGATTGCGGCGGGGACGCTTGACGCGGAAATCAGGATCGTGCTTGCGGATGTTGCGGACGCGAAGATACTCGACCGCGCCCGCCGGCACGCCATCCCCTGCCAGTATCTCGACTGCGCACCGTGGAAGACGAAGCTGGAAGGGGTGGCGGAAGACCGCTGCATTGAGATCTTGAAGGCGGCGGGGGTCGATACCGTCGTTCTCGCCGGGTTCATGCGCATTGTGAAGCCAAAACTGCTTGCGGCGTTCCCGAACCGCGTGTTGAACATCCATCCCGCATTGCTGCCCGCCTTCCCCGGCATCCACAGTTGGACGCAGGCCCTCGACTACGGGTGCAAGGTCGCGGGCGTGACGGTTCACTTCGTCGATGCGGGAACGGATTCCGGGCCGATTCTCGTGCAGAAGGCCGTCCCCGTGCTGGAGGACGACACGCCCGAGACGCTCCACGCCCGCATTCAGGTTCAGGAGCACCTCGCCTATCCGGAGGCGCTGAACGTCGTCGCGTCGGGCAACTACCGCATCGAGGGTCGCCGCGTCCGCATCATGCGTTAGAAAGGAGGGAGAGGATGGAGGAAAAACGGGACTCGTTCTATGACTGTGTCAAGGGCATTGCTATTTTGCTCGTGGTTCTTGGACATACGATACAATGTTTTGACGGTGTGAACAATCCTCTTTATCTCGGCATCTACCTTTTCCATATGCCGCTTTTCGCGTTTTTGTCGGGACTCTTCTTCGTCCGTTCCTATGAACGCCATACGCCATGGGATCTCATCAGGCGGCGGTTTGTTCAGCTGATGGTGCCGTGTCTTTCGTGGGGGGCGATTAGCATGGCACTTTCGATTGCGTGGAAAATCTTACATCACAAACCGATGGACTTCCTTTACTTCTTGAACGTCCTTTTTTCGGGGCTCTGGTATCTTTCTGCAATCTTTGGGTTGATCCTGATCGGCATTGTGGTACACACGCTCGTTCGCCGTTGTTTAGGGGGGGGGGGGGTATATTATCGGATGGCTATTCGCCTTCGTCGCCCTTTACCTTACACCCTATTTTAAGATGGGGAACATTGCAGCGCTTGAGTTCCTCTGTCCGTTCTTTGCGCTGGGTGTCCTGACGCGGAACATCCCGTACGGAAGGATGCGGGGATGGGTGGCGCTTGTTGCCGCAGCGGTTTATCTCAGCGCCTACCATTTCTACTCCTTCGACGTGAGCCTGTATAAAATGGCATACGTCACAACTGCCGCAGGGCATTTGCAAGGAACGCTCATTCGTTTTGCGGGCGGCATCTCGGGGACGGTTCTTGTATTGTATCTTGTCCAGTGGCTTGGGCGGTTTGGCGCGAGGAAATTGGACTGGCTCGCCACCCTTGGGACGCTTACGCTGCCGATTTATGTCGTGCATCAATGGTTTTTTCGGTTTAATGCCGTTCTCCATATTCAGACTTCGAATCTCGTCGTCTTCCTGTTTGGCACGGCGGTGGTTGCCTTGCTTTCCCTTGGGGCCTACAAGTTGATTACCAAGAGCCGTATCCTTGCGTTCTTTCTCTTCGGAATGATACGGCGGCCTCAGCCCTGAACGGCTTCTTTTTTGGTATAATATTCGGCAAAGAAGGAGCAATTGACATGGAAGAGCAAATCAAGGCCAAACTTGAGGAACTCCGCGCCGGACTTCAGAACGACGGCGGAGATCTTGAACTCGTGAAGATTGAGGGGAAGGTCGTCTACCTGAAACTCGTCGGCCACTGCGGGTCGTGTCCGTTCGCAATGATGACGCTGAAACAGGGCATTGAGGTCGCCCTGCGGGAAATCGACCCCGAAATCACGGTCGAGAGGGTCGGGGAATGAAGACGGTTAACGTTTCGTTGGTCGGTGTCGGCGGTCAGGGCATTCTGCTGACGGCGGACTTGCTTGCGAAGGCGGCCGCGCTCGCCGGGATGGACGTGAAGAAGAGCGAGATTCACGGCATGGCCCAGCGCGGCGGTTCGGTGATCAGTCAGGTGCGCTTCGGTGAAGACGTCGCCTCGCCCATCATCCAGGAAGGCACGAGCGACATTCTCGTCTCGTTCGACAAGCTGGAGGCCCTGCGCTGGAAGCATCTGCTCGCCGATGATGGCGTTGCGCTTGTGAACGACCTCTACCTTGTGCCCGTCACGGTGTCGTCGGGTCAGCAGCCCGCCGTCGAGGACTTGGACGGGAAGGCCCGTGCGGCGTTCAAGAAGTCGATTTTCGTTGACGCGATGAAGATTGCGACGGAAGAAGTCGGGAATGCGCGGACGATGAACATGGTGCTCGCGGGTGCGCTCTCGGCGCTGACCCCCTTCGAGGAGGAACTCTGGCTTCAGGCGATGAAGGAGATGCTGACAGGCCCGAAGGCGAAACTGCTTGAGGTGAACGAGAAGGCATTTGCACTGGGCCGTCAGGCCGCAATGCACGGCTGAGCAGGAGGGTTCGGCAATGGCCATGTGGAATCGTGCGGCGGAAACGCTCTCCCGTGACGAGTATGCGAAAGTCCAGTTGGAGGGGTTGAAGAAGTCACTCCAGCGGGTGTGGGCGAACGAGTTCTACCGCAGGCGTCTCCAGCGCGGCGGAATCGGTTCGTCCGAGGACGTGAAGAGCCTCGACGACCTCACGAAACTGCCGTTTTTCACGAAGGACGACTTCCGCGAGGCGTATCCGCTGAAGATGAACTGCGTGGATCGGCGGGATCTGATGGAGTTCCACATGAGTTCCGGCTCGACGGGGACGCCCGTCGTGATGGCCTACACGAAGAACGACCTCCTGCAGTGGGCGGAGTGCATGGCGCGGTGCTACGCGATGGCGGGGCTGGAAAGGGGGGACGCGCTCCAGATCATGCCGACGTTCGGCCTCTTCAACGGCGGCTTCGGGTGCTACCACGGGGCGCGCAAGGCCCAGCTCTTCACGATTCCCGCGTCGTCCGGCAATACGGAGCGGCAGATTCGGCTGATGCGCGACTTCCATGCGAAGGGGTTCGTCTCCGTCGTCTCCTATGTGCCGCGCATCATTGAGAAACTGGACGCCGACCCCACGGGCGACCACGACATTCCGTCCCTTCGCGTCGGCATCTTCGGTTCCGAGACCTTCTCGGACGAGATGCGCAGGAAGATTGAGAACCGTCTCCACATCGAGTGCTTTGACATCTACGGCATGACCGAAACGGGTGGAATCGGCACGACGGGGCAGGATTGCCGCGCCCACGCGGGCATTCACGTCTGGGAAGACCAGTACATTACCGAAATCATCGACCCCGTGACGGGGAAGGTTCTGCCGGACGGCGAATACGGCGAAATCGTCTTCACGTCGCTGACCCGCGAGGCGATGCCGATTCTCCGCTACCGGACGCACGACATCACGCGAATCCTGTCGCGTGAGAAGTGCGTCTGCGGGCGCACCTCGCTCCGCATCGACCGCATTACGGGCCGCACTGACGACATGCTCATCGTGAAGGGCGTGAACTTCTATCCGCGTCAGGTCGAACAGGCCTTGATGGAGATTCCCGGCGTTCGCGACGAGTTCCAGATTATCCTTGAGGAGCACAACGGCATGACGGATGTCACCGTCAATGTCGAGGCCGATTCGGGCGTGACGGGACACACGGTGGCGAAGCACCTGCGCGAACGCCTCGGCTTCCTGCCGAAGGGCGACGTGTTCCCCGTCGGTACGCTCCCGCGAACGGACGGCAAGGCGAAGCGCGTCATTCGGCGCAAGGTGGACTGATGGCGCGAATCGGACTATTCGGCGGCAGTTTCGATCCGGTTCATTCGGGTCACGTCGGGCTGGCGCGGCGGGCCATCGACGAATTCGGCCTTGACCAACTGCTCGTCATTCCCGCCGCCGTCTCGCCGTTCAAGATTGACGACCGCGAGGAGAACCGTCGTGTTCCGGCGTATGACCGGCTGATGCTCGTGCGGGCTGCGTTCAACGGCATGGCGAAGGTGGCCGTCGACGACCGCGAACTCACGCGGGGCGGAGTCTCCTACGCGATTGACACCGTGCGCGAGATTGCCGCCGAAAACCCGAACGACGAACTCGTTTTCATCGTCGGTGAGGATTCCGTGGCGGGTTTGCCGCGCTGGAAGGACTACGACGAACTCCGCAAACTCTGCACCTTCCGTGCGTTGCCGCGTACGCGGGAATCATCGACGGAAGTGCGCCGTCGGCTTGCGGCCGGAGAGCCGATTGACGACCTCGTGCCGGAAGCCGTCGCCCTCTTCATCCGTTATGGCGTTCGGGAAAACGAAGACCGGAAGACCGTCGATTTGATTCGTAGGGGGCTGGTGCGCAAGGAGGGTTATTGCCCCTGCCGTCTGCCGAAGTTGCCGGAGTTCTTCTGTCCGTGCGCCGAGTTTCGCGGCCAGCTTGCAGACCCGAACTACCACGGTCTTTGCCACTGCCGACTTTACCGCAAGCCGTGATGAAGGGGACGACTGAACGGCGGGTTATCGTGGCGCTCGGCTCAAATCTCGAACCGCGTGAAGATTACTTGCGCCGTGCGATTGCCGCGCTGTCGGACTTGCCAGGGACGCGATTCGACCGTGTGAGTTCCGTGATTGAGACCGAACCCGTGGACGTGCCGACCCAATTCAGGGGACTGAAGTTCCTCAATCAGGTCGCCGTGTTTTATTCGACGCTCGCGCCACAGGACTTTTCGCGGCGAATGCACGGGATTGAAGATGCGCTCGGACGCATCCGCACGGTTCGCAATGGACCGCGCACGATTGACATCGACCTCATCGATTTCGGTGGCGTGGTCGTTTCGAGTCCCGAACTCACCCTCCCGCATCCGCGGGCCGCTTTTCGCGACTTCGTCCTCCGCCCGCTCGCGGAACTTGGTGTCGTGTTGGAGCCGGGCGTTTGATGTCTTTAATGGAAAGGAAGAAGGAAAGAAGATGACACAACTTGAATCCGCCCGCAAGGGCCTAATTACACCGGCGATGGAACTCGTCGCCCAGGACGAGGGCGTGTCGCCCGAAGCCGTCCGCGCCGCCGTCGCCGATGGCACGGCGGTCATTCCCCTGAACATCCATCACGCCAACTGCCGTCCCGTTGGCGTTGGGCGGCTTTTCACGACGAAGATCAACGCCAACCTTGGACGCAGCGTGACCCACTCGGGCAAGGGGGACGAGTTGGAGAAACTGGCAATCGCCCTCAGGGCGGGGGCGGATTTCGTGATGGATCTTTCCATCGGGCCGGACGTCCACGCGATTCGGCAGGGGATGCTGGAGGCTTCCGACAGGCCGCTCGGAACGGTGCCCGTCTACGAGACAATTTCCCGCCTTTCGGGCGACATTCCGCATATGGATCCGAACCTCCTCCTCGATGTCATCCGCGAACAGGCCGAACAGGGCGTGGACTTTATGACCCTTCACGCGGGGCTTCTCCTGCGGGATATTCCGCTCGCGATGAAGCGCAAGATGGGAATTGTGAGCCGCGGCGGTTCGATTATGGCCGAGTGGATGATGGAGAACAAGTCCGAGAATCCGCTTTATGCGAACTGGGATCGCGTTCTGGATATTCTTGTCGCGCACGATGTCACCGTTTCGCTTGGGGATGGGTTACGGTCGGGCTGTCTGGCCGATGCATCGGACGCGGCGCAGTTCGCCGAACTGGATGTGCTCGGCGAACTCGTGGACCGTTGCCGCGCCCGTGGTGTGCAGGTGATGGTCGAGGGTCCGGGGCACATTCCCTTCGACCAAATTCAGATGAACATGGAGCGCGAGCAGACGGTCTGCAAGGGTGCGCCGTTCTACGTGCTCGGCCCCGTGGTGACGGATATCGCGCCCGGCTACGACCACATCGTCTCGGCGATTGGTGCGACGGCCGCCGCGACATACGGGGCTTCGCTGCTCTGCTACGTCACGCCCGCCGAGCATCTGGGGCTTCCCGACGGCGCGGAGGTGCATGAAGGGTGCATCGCCTACAAGATTGCCGCGCATGCGGGCGATGTCGCCCGCGGTCTCCCTCACGTACGCGAACGGGACGACCGTATGGCGGAAGCGCGGCGAAACTTCTGCTGGGACGAGCAATTCGCCGCTTCACTCGACCCCGAACGCGCGCGGACGCGCTGGCTCAAGACCCGTGCGCTGACGGACGAAGCTCACGGCGACGACCACTGCTCGATGTGCGGCAAGGAGTTCTGCGCCGTGCGCACCTCCCGCCGCATCCGAAACCTCAGCGAAAATCGGAATCTCATATGATTATGCGAAAAGCCCTGCTTCTCGTCTTTTCCGTGGCGGTTTGGTGCGTCCGCGCCGCCGATGAAGTCACGTGTGAACGGTTTCCCGACGCGGATGCCGTCGTCGTGGACGAGCGCGAGTCGGTCGCCTACAATCCTGACGGGACATACGAGAGCAACTCCGAGTCGTGGACGAAGGTTCTCACCGAGCGCGGCCAGCGAGAGGAACGTGTGATTACCCTCGGCTACAACGCCCGCTACGGAAAGGCCGAAATTCTTTCCCTCGGCATCGTCGGCACGAACGGCGTGGAACGCACCGTTGACTTCGCCGCGACGATGAAGGAGACGACGGACAACTCGTCGATGGACGCGAACATCGTCGATCCGCTCGACCGCAAGATTACCTGCACGGTTCCGGGTCTGAAAGTCGGCGAAACCGTCCATCTTAGGACGCGGCGAAGCGTGGTGAAAAGCCGAATCCAGGACCAGTGGAGCGACCTTTCGGTCATGGAGTGGACGTATCCGATTCTGCGGAGCGTCTACGAGGTGAAGGCTCCGGCGGCGCGTCCGATACGGTCGAAGGCGATTCGTCATCCGCTCGGCAACGTGACCGAGGAGGTGCGGGAACTTGCGGACGGCTCGACGCTCCACATCTACACGGCAACGAACTCTCCGCGAATGTTCCCCGAACCCGATATGCCGCCCGCATGGACGCAGGTTCAGAACGTGCGCCTTTCGACGGCGGCGGACTGGCGTGAGATTTCGAGGTGGTACTGGAATCTCTGTGCGCCGCGCCTTGCCTGTACGACGGAGGCGATGACGAACAAGGTGAACGAAATCGGCCGCGACATCCGCGCACTCTTCAAGTTCGTCTCGCAGGAGGTGCGCTACATGGGTCTGACGATGGAAGACGATTCGCCGGGTTACGCGCCGCACGACGTGAACATCACCTTCGACAACCGCTACGGGGTCTGCCGCGACAAGGCCGGATTGCTCGTCGCGATGCTCCGAATCGCCGGGTTCAAGGCGTTCCCCGTCCTCATCAACGTCGGCGCGAAGATGGATCCCGACGTTCCCCAGCCCTACTTCAACCACGCGATTGTCGCCGTCGAGGAGGAACGCCCGGGCGCGGACGGCGAGCGTGCCTACATCCTGATGGATCCGACGAATGAGAATACGAAGGACATCTTTCCCGCCTATCTCTGCGCACGGAGTTATCTCGTGGCGCGTCCCGACGGCGAGGGGCTGCGCACGTCGAGCGTGCCGCCGCCAGAACGGAACGCGGCGAATGTCGTTTCGTCCGGCAAACTCGCGAAGGACGGCACAATCGTTCTGGAAAGCACGATTGACTTCCTCGGCCTCAGCGACACGGCCTACCGTGGCTCGCTCGTCAGGCGCACGCCAGAACTGCGAACCGCGTTCTTCGAGCGCATTGTGCAGTCTGTCGCGACGGGTGCGGAACTCCTGAAGTGCGAAATCGAGCCGGACGACCTGCGCGACACCGAGAAGCCGCTGAAGGTGCGGCTTCTCACCCGCTTCCCGGCGATGGTCCTTCGCGGACGCACTGAGGACGCACTGAACTTGCCGATGGTTTCCGGCGCAATCGATCTCGTCGGACGGCTTCTTTCGGGCAACGCCCTCCTTGAAAAGCGCCGGTATCCGCTCGTGCTCGACACGACGGCGCAGACGGCCGAATCGCTTACGCTGAGCCTGGGCGACGCGCTTGGCGAAGTGAAGAACTTGCCCGCCGACTTCAGCGTTTCGGGTGCGCTCGGCTGTCGGCGCACGATGACGCTGACGAACGGCACGCTGAAGGTGGAGCGCGTGACGTCCCTGAACGCGGTTGAGATCGACCCGAAGGAGTATCTCGACCTGCGCGAGCGGATGAAGGAGGTCGAGGCGGCGGCGCGCAAGCGGCCGATCTTCCACGCCGACGCGGTGAAGGGGGCGAACGTCCACTGGCTCTATAACGCGAACGACGTCCACATTGCGTCCGACACGGCGTGGACGATGACGAACGAGACGGTGAAGCAGGTGCTGACCTATCAGGGCAAGAAGACTTCGGCGGAACTCAGTTTCCTCTACAACCCGACGTGGAAGACCGTCGAGGTTCTTTCCGCAACGGTCTCGAACCGCAACGGGCGTGTCCATTCAGTGAAGCCCGAAGAGATGAACGTGATGGACTGCGGGTGGGCGAGTGCCGCGCCGCGCTACCCGGCGAGCCGATTGCTCGTCGTGAACCTGCCGTCCGTTGAGATTGGCAGCGTCATCTCGGTGAAGACGGCGATTACGGTGACGAACGCCCCCGCGTCGTTCTACTCGACCTATTGCTTCGACTCCTACCAGCCGACCGACCGCCGGGTTGTGAGCGTGAACGGCTGGCGGCGCGACGAGACGCACGTGCGGCGCTTGCCGGATGAACCGATGCAACCCCTGGATGCGCTGTGGCGGGATGTCGTCGTCATCTCGTCCAACGACTTCGCCCGTGCGGCGCGGCGGTTGCGGCTGGCAGCCGAGATTTCGCCCGTTTGCGGCGGCGGCGACCTGCCGGACTTCTCGAAGATGTCCGCCACCGAAATCCGCAAATGGCTGCATCGGGCGGTGCGCATTGTCGGGCCGGGCCTCTACGAACTCCCGATCGTCGCCCAGTTGACCCCGCCCGAAGTCGTGCTCGCCGAGCGGTATGCGACGCGCCTCGACTACGTTCGGACGCTGTGTGCGCTTCTGCGGGCGGCGGGCTACGAGGCGGATGTCGTTTTCGCCGCGAACAACGCCAAGACTCCTGAGTCCATCCGCCGCCGTGACAAGTTCGAGAAACCGAACGTCCGCGCATTTGCGTCTGCATTGTGCCGCGTCCGCGAGCGCGTCGGCGGATTCCTCTTTTTCGGCGGCGAGACGCGGGAGTTCTTCGTCGGCACGGAAGGGGAGTATTGCCCCCTCGGCGTGACTTCCTTCGCCGGAAGCGACTACTTCGACCCGATGGATGCCTCGTTTGGCGTCGTGACCGTCCATGGGCCTGACTGCCTGCCGCACACGGAAGAGCGGCTCAACCTCACCGTGCGGGAGAACGGCTCCGTCGATATGGACGTCAGGTCGCTGGTCTGGGGGCCAGACGTCGCGGCGTTCCGTCGCCGATACGCGGAAATCCTGCCCGAAGACCGCCAGCGTCACCATCAGTCCCTGCTCGGCGGCATCTCGAAGGCGGCGACCGCGACGAGCGACCTCACGGCGGATGTGACGGGCTATCCGGCCAGCCTCGCGTTCTCGTGCTTCGTCCCGGACTATGCGACGGTCGAGGGCGAGACGATCAGTTTGGCACTGGACACTTTCTCGGACAAACTGTTCCCACTCACGGGTTCGACGCGGGAAACGCCGCTCGGCATCTCGTCGGAGGATTCGTCCGTGGTGGAGGTTCGGGTCGTCTTCCCGAAGGGCTATTCGGAGGTGGAGCACCTGCCGGAGTCGTTCCGGTTCCGGAGTCCATCCGATTCGTCCGTCTGGTATGAGAACGCGGTTTCCGCCGAAGTGAACGGAGAGGGGCTTCTGGAGGTCGTCATCCGCCGGACGGTTCTGCCGCGTTCACAGTCGATGCTCGACGCATCCTATTTCCAACTCCTCCGAGACTGGAGTCGGATTGGGTCGAGCCGTGCCAACCACACGATAAGCGTCCGCCGCCGAAGATTCTAAACCCCAGCCTAAATCCCGTTGACACGAGACTCGGGATACTGATTTCCAAACGCAAGCCTATGAAAGGGTCAAACCAATGAGAATGCTCAACCTCAGAAACTGGAAACTTACGGCAATCTTCGGGTTCGCCGTGCTCGTCGTCGCCCTGCCCGTGTTTGCGGCGGATGGCGAAGTCCCGTTCAGTGCGCTTCGTTTCGGCTACCGCTGCACCCAGCCCGACAAGTGGCCGGCGATGCGTTTGGTAATCGAGAAGAACCGCGCCGCGTTCGATGAGGTGTGGTTTTCAACGGGGGTGAGCTTCCCGAAGATGGCATGGCACGCGGAGCATGCGCGACAGTGCGCCGTCGCCGCCGCCGACCTGCGACGACTCGGCATCGTCCCGTCAATCGAGATTCAGACAATTATAGGTCATGCGGACGCAATTCTCGCTGCGGGTGACACTTCTGGCCAGGACTGGGGGACGATGGTCTCGTGTGAAGGCGAGGCGGCGCGGCACTTGGGCTGTCCGCGAGACCCGAAACTCCGTGCCTATTTCGTGCGCGTCGCCGAACTCCACGCGGCGTGGCGGCCCGGCTCGCTTTGGGTGGACGACGACCTCTCCTACCGCAACCGCGCTCCCGTTTCCCACTGGTCGAAGGCGTTGGCCGGATGCTTCTGCGACAGTTGTCTTGCGGGATTCGCCCGCCGCGACGGTCGCGACTGGACGCGGGAGATGCTCGCGGATGCCGTTCGGGCGGACGCGGACGTGCGGCGGCGCTGGAACGCCTGGTCGTGCGAGGGCTACGGCGAACTGACGCGGGCAATCGCCGCCGCCGTCCACCGTGTCTCGCCGGAGACGGTCTTCGGCTACCAGTTCGGCGGTGGCCTTCAGCCGGCGATTCCGCGCGGGCTTTTCGAGGGGAGCGGTCTTCCCGTGCGGCTTCGCCCCGGCGCAGGGGCGTATTGGGATACGGACGCCCACGAGCAGATTGCCAAGGCCTACGAACTGCAGACGATGGTGCACGGCGTTCGCGGACAGGACTGGGCGGGGGAGATCTGCCCTGAGATCGAGACGTGTCCGCGAACCTTCGCCTGCCGGACTCCGCAGGGCATCATCCTCGAGGCGTTCGAGAACCTTGCGCTCGGCATGGACTTCCTCAGCATGTTCGTGGCGGACTTGCGCACGGACGAGTCGCCGGCGTTCTACGCGGACGCACTGTTCCCCCGCCTTGCGTCCGCACATCCTTTCCTGAGAGACTACCGCAATATGAATCGTGGAACGCGCCCCTGCGGCTTCACCGTGGCGGGTGGCGTTCCGCCGCGTCTCGTCGCGTGTCGCGGCATCCCGATTGTCGGGGCGGACGGGCTTTCTCTAGGCGAACTGCCCGACCCAACGACGATTCCCGTCCGTTCGGCGGGTTCGGACTGGGCGTGCGAGTCCGTCGCCCTTCAGACGAGGGTGATGCAGATCGTTTCATCGACGGGGTTGGCGGACTACTACGGGCGGTGCGACAGGGCGAGCGGCGGACGGTTGCCGGTCGTGTTCGAGCGTGCGGTGATGGCGTTCGTTGTGCCGAGGGTTCGTGAGGACGGGACGCTCGTGACGGTCGCCGTCGTCAACGCCTCTATCGACCGCCAGGATCCGGTCACCGTTCGCCTGCGCGGCGTTTCAGCGGGCGTGACGGCGGCGTGGTGGTGTATTCCGGAGACGGAGCCGGTCGCGTTGACGATTGTGCGCGACGGCGCGGATGTGCGCGTTCGTCTGCCGCGTATCGGGGCGTGGGAGTGCGGCTACCTGCGGCTCGCGCCGCCCGGTGAGGCAGTGCCGTAGAAAATGGTCGCCAGACAGACTAAATGCAACTGTGGGCGGGTTGAATGCGACATAGCCCCG
>CAVAHB010000015.1:0-3750 GCA_963588415.1 Faecalibacterium sp. CAG:74 | reverse complement strand
CACGCCCCGTCCCCCTGCGTCAGTTCGACGCTCGCACTGTCAGTCTCGACCGAGATTCGTTCGGGGAGTACAGATACCCCCCCCCCCCGGCAGGAGGGACAAGCCGCCCTTCACGCAGGGCGCGAAGCCCGGCTGGCCGCCGCCGACGAAAATCTCGCTTCTGCCGGACGGCAGACGGGCCGCGCCGTCCTCGCCAAAGACCGCGAAGGACGAACGCTCCAACTCGAACGTCACCACCCGCGATTCGCCCGGATTCAACGACACCCGGTCAAAGCCCTCCAGGTGATGGATGCGGCGGTCGCCCGAACCTTCGGGCGCACGGACGTACAGCTGGACGACTTCTTCGCCCGCCATCCGCCCCGTGTTCGTCACGCGGACGGAGACCTGGATACGGCCGTCCGGCTGCGAAACCTCAAGTCCGTCGTAGCCGAACGTCGTGTAGGAAAGCCCGTAGCCGAACGGATAGGCCGGCTTCCGCGTCGCATAGAGGTAGGTGCGCCCCGTCAGCGAATAGTCCTCGAACTTCGGCAGGTCGTCATACGAATCCGGGAAAGTCATCGGCAGCCGGCCGGACGGATTCGCCTTGCCGAAGATGATCTTCGCGACGGCGCGGCCGCCCTGTTCGCCCGGATACCAGCAGAGCATCACCGCGTCGCTCAGCGCACAGACCTCCTTCAGGTCGAAGGGGCTTCCGCCGAAGACGACGGAAACGATTCGCTTCCCGGCCTTCCGCCATTTGCGCAGCTGTTCCAGCTGTCCCTCGGGGAGCTGGTAGCGCGTCCGGTCGCTGCTTCCGCCGACGACACAGCCCTGCTCCCCCTCGTCCTCCGCCGTGATGCCGAGGCAGACGACGAGCACGTCGCCGGACTCCGCGTCCTCCGGGCGTCCCCAGACGCTCATCCCCGACCCGGCTTCCCCGACGATGCCGGAAAGCACCGTGACCGCGGCGTCCGTAAAGCCGCAGTAGTTCCCCTGCAGGGCGACGCCGTCGTTCGCGCGCGGCCCGACGACGCCGATGCGGTCGGTCGTCTTCACATCGAGCGGCAGGATGCCGTTGTTGGCGACGAGAACGATCGACTTCTCCGCCGCCTCGAGCGCAAGGGCGCGGTTTTCCGGCGTCGCCACGTCCTTCGCGCCGAGGCCGTCCCACGGCGTCGAACCGCGCGGGTCGAGCAGCCCGAGCAGCAGTCGCGACGTGTAGAGCCGCACGAGCGGCGGGGCGAGTTCCTCGGGCGGCAGCGTGCCGTCCTTGAGCGCCTCGCGAAGACTCTCGTAGGTGTCGTCCGTGCAGAGGTCGAGCCCGGCGGCAATCGCGGCGCGGCACGAGGCGACGCGGTTCGTGATGTACCGATGCCCCTCGCTGATGTCCTGCACGGCGCCCACGTCGCTCACCACGTGACCGCGAAAGCCCCACGTCCCGCGCAGCAGGTCCGTCAGAAGCCAGCGGTTCGCACAGCACGGCGTACCGTTGAGGGCGCTGTAGGCGCCCATGACGCTCTCGACGCGCGCGTCCGTCACGAGGCGGCGGAAGGCGGGGAGATAATATTCGTTGAGGTCGCGGGCGGATGCCCGGGCGTCGAAACCGTGGCGCAGGGCCTCCGGGCCCGAATGGACGGCGAAATGCTTCGCGCACGCCGCCGTCTTGAGATAGCGGGGGTCGTCGCCCTGCAGTCCGCGCACGTACGCCTCGCCCATCGCGCCCGACAGGAACGGGTCTTCGCCGAACGTTTCCTGTCCGCGCCCCCAGCGCGGGTCGCGGAACATGTTGACGTTCGGGCTCCAGAGCGTGAGGCCCTGGTAGATGCCGCGCCGGCCCTGCGCGACGAAGAGGTTGTGCTTCGCACGCGCCTCCGTGGAGACAACGTCCCCCACCCGCCGCATCAGCCGCGCATCAAAGGTCGCGCCCAGTCCGATCGACTGCGGGAACACCGTCGCCAGACCCGCACGGGCGACGCCGTGCAGGGCCTCGTTCCACCAGTGGTAGCGGGGGATGTCCAGCCGCTCGATCGCCGGCGAATCCATCATCAGCTGGGCGACGCGCTCCTCCCCCGTCATCTTTTCGACGAGCGCCGCCGCACGCCGTTCGCATTCCGTGCGCCGCGCATCGGTCGGCGTTGCCCGAAGCGTCGTCGCCGCGACAATCGTCGCGACACACGCGATTCCCGTTTCCATCAGACGTTTGTTCAAAACGGCATTCCTTTCGTTTTTACAGTTCAGTTTCTCTTCTGTTCGTCAGCCATACGGCCATCCGCTGCGTCATAGTATACACTATTTTCAGTCGCTTGTGTAAAGTGGCTCAGCCACTTCCGGTTTTCCACGGCCTGATTCTGACCACGGAGGTAATTGCAAAACTTCCTGCGGGCGAGCGGGACGCATGACCGACTGAATGGGTTTTGCCGCGCTCCCTGAGGGGTCAAACGGGGGCTTTCCCGTACTCCTTAGTACTATAGGATGCCGCGCCGTGGCATCTCCCATCCTGTCAATCCCGTCTGAAAACCGCCGCGCCGAAAGATGGGCAAAATCCAGATTTACCCCTGACTTTTGCCCATTTTCAATCGCCTCATCTTCCATTACGAACTACACCCGGGTCCAGAGGGTGTCTGCACCCGGGTGCAGAGGGTGTCTACACCCGGGTGCAGAGGGCGTCTACACCCGGGTGCAGAGGGCGTCTACACCCGGGTGCAGAGGGCGTCTGCACCCGGGTGCAGTCCGCCACGCTTTGGAACAGGCCGGAAAAGGCAAGTCTTCTCGACTCACTTTCGTCGTTTCCCGGAGAAATTATGATAGAATATCCGTCATGCGAATCAACCGCTCAATCCTGCCGTCGGGACGAATCGGAATCGCCGTCAGCGGCGGATCCGATTCCGTCGCGCTCGCCTTTCTCCTCACGAAAGGCGGACGCAAGAAGAATGCGGCGGAACGCTTTGTCATCCTCCACGTCGATCATGGTCTTCGCCGCGAATCAAGGGAAGAGTATCGCTTCGTCAGGAATCTGGCCGCCCGTCTGGGCGTTCCCTTCAGGGGAACTCACGCCAAGGTCATCCAGGAGCGCGGCGAATCCCTTGAGATGGCGGCGCGGCGCGTACGGCTTGGGTTCTTCGGGAAGTGCGTGAAGTCCTTGCATCTTGACGCAATCGCCACGGGACATCATATGGACGACGTGGCGGAGACCTTTCTCATGCGCATTCGACGCACGTCGGGGCCGGAGGGTCTCGCCGGCATTCGCGAAGTCTCGCAGGTCGGCCCGATTCGCTTCGTCCGTCCCCTTCTTGATTGCCGCGACACGGAACTACGCGCCTATCTTGAGAAGTACGGCGAAGAGTGGCGCGAGGACGCCTCAAACGACGACACCGCAATCGAGCGAAACAAGGTTCGGCACGAAATCCTTCCCTACCTCGAACGCGCCTACGACCCGAAAATCGTGACGCACATCGCAACCGTCTGCCGTCTGCTCAGGGAGTCGGCGAAAGAGCCCGCAATACGGCCTACTTGAAAAGTGCCTCGACCTTTTCGCGTTCAAACCGCAGATTGCGCAACTTGATCAACTTCACGTAGTCCAGTCGGTTGATGAACAAATCGGAAAGGATGGGTTCGGAAAGAAAGGCAAGTCCGTTCGTACGGGCGACGGAAATGAAATCGCCGCGCTCCGCATGATCCCGCTGAAGTTCGGGAAGCCTTTCAAGAATCAGTTTCGTCGCGGCCGTACTGCCACTCATCTGCGAATAGGATGTTCCCACACAGATGAAACCG
>CAVAHB010000014.1:0-21966 GCA_963588415.1 Faecalibacterium sp. CAG:74 | reverse complement strand
CCTTCTCCTTGTTCATGTGCTGCGAACGCTCCTTCTGGCAGGCGACGACGATGCCCGTCGGCAGGTGGGTCAGGCGAACGGCCGAATCGGTCTTGTTGACGTGCTGACCGCCCGCACCGCCCGAACGGTAGGTGTCGATGCGCAAATCCTCGTCCTTGATCTCGACGTCAATGTCGTCGTTGATTTCGGCGACGGTCTCCATCGAGGCGAAACTCGTCTGCCGCCGCTTGTTCGCGTCGAACGGGGAAATGCGCACAAGGCGGTGGATGCCGCGCTCGGCCTTGAGCATACCGAAGGCGTAGGAACCCTCGACGCGGAAGTAGACATCCTTGAGACCCGCCTCTTCACCCGGCTGGCAGTCGTATTCCTCGACCTTCCATCCCTGTGATTCGGCGTAGCGCTGATACATGCGATAGAGCATCTGCACCCAGTCGCAGGCCTCCGTGCCACCCTGCCCCGCATGGAGTTTGACGAAGACGTTGCAGGCGTCGAACTTGCCGCCGAGCAGCGATTGCATCCTCAGTTTCGAGAAGTATTCGTCCGCCTTGGCGCATTCGGCAAGCGTATCCTTCAGCGCGGTCTGCTGCGCCGGGCCTTCCTCCATTTCGGCGAGTTCCAGCATCACGCCTGCATCCTCGACCGCTTTCAGAAGCGAATCGTATGGCACGACGTAGGCGCGTTCCGCATTCGTCGCGGCAATCACGTCCCTCGCCTTCGCCTGATTGTTCCAGAAGTCCGCCCCCGTCTGCTGCTCCTCAAGCCCCGCCAGATGCTTGCGCCGATCCTCTATCTTGATATAGTCGGCCATCTCGCCCACGCGCTTCGTCAGGTCGGCAATGCGCTGGCGAACCGACTCGACCTCCAGCAGTTTTTCCTTCGTTTCCTCAGCCATCTTCCGTCATCCGTCCTTTCCTGTAAAAAAGAAGGAATCGCCCCAAGCGGGACGATTCCTTCCTTTCAGCCGTCGCCGTCAATTCTTCTCTGTCTCGAACTCGGGACGCTTGCCGCGATACCACCACACCATAATCGGCGTTGCGATGAATATCGAGGAGTAAGTTCCCGCGATAATGCCAATCAACATCACCAGCGCGAAGTCAAAGATTGAGCCGTCACCGAACGCGAAGAGCGCAAGCACCGCGAAGAGCGTCGTCACGGAAGTAATCACCGTGCGCGACAGGCACGAGTTGATCGCCTCGTTGCAGAGGTCGATGAACGGCGTACGCCTGTCGTAGCGCAGACGCTCGCGGATTCGATCGAACACGACGACCGTATCGTTCACCGAGTAGCCGATGATCGTCAGCAGGGCCGTTACCACAATCAGCGAGACCTGCCGACCGCAGAGGGAGAAGATGCCGAGCGCAATCAGCGCGTCGTGCGCCAGGGCGACCAGCGCACCGAAGCCGAAGCCGAACTGGAAGCGGAAGCCGATGTAAATCATGATGGCAATCAGCGAGAAGATCGTCGCGTAGGTTCCGGACTTCTTCAGGTCCGCACCGACCATCGAGCCGACCTCATCCACCGAAGCCGCCACGAACTGCGCGTCGGGGAACGCCGTCTGGAGGAGTTTCGTCACGTGTGCGCCGACATCCTTGTGCTCGAGCGCCGCGCCCTTCTTCGTCTCGGCCGTCTCGCCCGTCTTCACAAGCAGGGTCGTGGAGCCGACGCCCTCCTGATACTGAATGACCGTCGCGTTATCAAACGAATCAAGAACGCCGCGAATCGCGGCAACCGTCGGCTTCGCATCCTGCTTCAGGTTGTAGACGATGGAAGTGCCGCCCGTCAGGTCAACCGCAAGCACCGAGGCCTTGTTCGTCAGTCCGCGCACGACGAATATCGCCATCGTCAAGGCGACGAGCGCGAACGAAATGCCGACCGTGAACTTTGAGATTCGCATGAAGTCGAAGTGCGGCTTCCGGAAGAACTGGCGCATCTTGAATGGCTTCGTGCTGCCGGCCTTCACCACCTGATCGAGGATGATGCGCGTGACGACAACCGCCGTGAACATCGAAATCACGACGCCGGCCGTCAGCATGATTGCGAAGCCGCGCACAGGCCCCGTGCCAACGCAGAAGAGGATGACGCCCGTGATAATCGTCGTCAGGTTCGAGTCGAAGATTGCCGTGAATGCGCGGCCGTAGCCGAGTCTGATGGCCTCGCCCGCGTTCTTGCCAGCCTGGAACTCCTCGCGGATGCGCTCGAAGATGAGCACGTTCGCGTCAACCGCCATGCCGAGCGACAGGACGAGACCCGCAATGCCGGGCAGCGTCAGCACGGGAAGCGCCATCGAACCGCCGCCACCCATCGAAGGATCGTGGGCGAACACGCCGAGCAGATTCGCGACGAAGACGAGCGCGGTCGGCAGAAGCGCAATGTCGAGGAAAAGCGCGATATCCGCCACAAGGCCCACGTACCAGTAGTAGTAGAACATGAACAGCGCGACGAGCGCGAAGCCGAGCGCGGCGGCGATGATGCCGTCGTTCTTCGCATCCACGCCAACCGTCGGGGAAACGCTCGTCTCGGCGAGAATCTTCAGCGGCGCGGGCAATGCGCCAGCGTTCAGTTCCGCCGCGAGTTTCTGCGCACTCTTCGCATCGAAGCGGCCCGTAATCTCGCCCTGCTGACCAATCTCCGAATTGATGACCGGCGCGGAAATGAGCGCGTCGTCGAGGATGATCGCAAGCTGCCGCCCGCGATCCGTGCGGTTCTTCGGGCCGCCCGCCTTGTAGTTGCGCGTGAGGGTCGAGAAGATACGCCCGCCCTCGGCGTTGAGGCGGAAACCAATCGAAAGCTGACCCGATGTCGGGTCGCGCTGGACGGCGGCGGAAACGAGGGATTCGCCCGTCAGTTCGACCTTGCGCGAGACGAAATTCGGGGAATACGTCGCATCCCCGTTGTCCTCAAGCATGAAGCGGTAGCGCGCATCCGGCGACTCCCACGCGGCGAGACGCGCCGCATAGCCCGGCTTCTTCGAGACTTCCGCCCAGTTTTCGGCGCGGGCGTAGCCGTTGCCGCTCTTCACGTATCCTTCCGGCGCAACGTCCTTGCCGAGAAGTTTCGCCACAAGCTGGTCGTTCTTCGGGTGCGTCAGGCGGAACTCCAGGAACGCGGCGGACTGAAGCGAAGCCTTCGCGGCCTTCCGTACCTCCTCGTCCACGCCCGGCAACTGCACGAGCAGGCGGTGATCCTTCATGCCCTGAATGACGGGCTCGTTCGTACCCATCGCATCCACGCGGCGGCGGATGACCTGGATGATTCGGTCGTCGCAGCCCTTCAGCGTTTCCTGAATCTTCGCCTCGACGGCCCCCGGCGTGTTCGTGATGCTGGGATTCGCCGCGATAATCGTCTCGGCGAGTTTTTCCGTATCGACGCCCAGCGTGAACGACGTTCCGCCCTTCAGGTCGAGGCCAAAGCGGAACTTCTCCGCCGGCGGATTGCAAATATAGATTGAAATGACCGCGATGAACGCCAACGCAAGCCATTTCCACATGTTGTTTCGTGCAACCGAATCCTTAGACATATCGTGTTTATCCTCGTTTTCTCCTCTGATGGGGAAGATTGGGCGGCATTATACCAAAAACGCCGTCCGAAGTCCAGCGGGGAGGGGGCACGGTTCACATAAGCCACGAGCGCGGCGTTCAGCGGGAAGCCGAGGCACTCGCCTGACGGAACTCAACGCGGCGCAGAAAGCGTATCTGAAGGTAGGTGAAGCCGATGAGCGCGACGCCGAGAAACCACGCCATCGTCGTCGCCGTCGAAAAGCGGAGGTTGTTGTAGGCCTCCTTCCAGATCTGAAGCGAAAGAACCTGCGTCGCGTCGCCCGGCCCGCCGAAGGTGAGCAGGAAAATCGACCCCATCCCCTGAAACGCCGCGATGAACGCGCCGACGAAGTTGATGACCATCAGCGGGGCAAGCTGGGGGAAGGTGACGTGGCGGAATCGTCCGAAGATGCCCGCGCCGTCAATCGCCGCCGCCTCGTAGTAGTCCTGCGGCAGCGAACCGAGTGCGGCAATGTAGATGAGCGAACTGATGCCCGCCCCCGCCCAGACGCCCGGCAGGATGCAGCAGACCATCGCCCACGCGGGGTCGAGAAGCCACGAGTGCCGCGCAATCCCGACCGTGACAAGGACTTGGTTGAGGATTCCGTTCTCCGTCGGGTCGAACATGAGTTTCCAGAGGAGCGTGACGACGAGGGCGCTCGTCAGGTGCGGCAGGAAGTAGAGAAAGCGGAAGAACACCTTGCCACGCGGAATCTCGCAGAGCATCACCGCCAGCAGAATCGGCGTGATGAAGCCGAGTACGAGGGTAATCGCGACGTATTCGAGTGTACGAAGCCACGCCAGCCAGAAGCCGGAATCCGTCGCCACGCGGATGAAGTTGTCGAGTCCGACCCAATTCGCCGCACCGACGATGCGATAGTCCTGAAACGCCATCACCGCGCCGCGAACGAGCGGATAATAACTCCAGAGGAGAATGGAAAGGACGGCCGGTGCGAGGAAGAGCCAGGGGGCGAGGCGGCGATTGCGCCCGCCGGTCGGGTGCGCGGCGGATTGGGTCTGCGGCGAACGCCGCGTTCGTGCGGCGCGGTGCACAAGTGCCGCGCAAATCAGGAGGCAGGTCAGGAACGCGCCGAGGACAACCCGCGCAAAGGGCCGCGCCCTCTCGATGCGCGACGTGTCGCTGTCGAACATCAGCCCGCGATTCGCGTCCCGCGTGATGGAGGCGAGGGCTGCGGCGCAGTCAAAGCCCTTCCCCGAATCCGAAAGGAGAATGCCGAGGAAACGCCGCTGCATCAGGTCGCTCGCCGCCTGCCAGAAGCCGACCCACGGTTCGGTGACGGCCTTGATCCGACCCGCTTCCAAATCCGCATACATCTCGCGGATGCCCGGCGGGACAGCGTTCAGTTCGTCCGCGAACCCCAGCCGCGCGAGATCCTTCGGACGACACCACATCGTGCGGCCTTCCGCGACGTTCCGCCGCGTTTCCTCGTCCGCCAGCGCGGGATCGGCCAGGGCCTGCAGACACCTGAAGATCAGGTCGCGATCGGCCTTGGGCCTCCGCCCGGCGGAATCGCTCATCGCATAGAAGTGGCGGTGTGCCTGAAGGACGCGAACGCCGTCCCCGTCCGCCGCCGGGAACGGCATCAGCCCGATCAGGTCGGGCGGAAAGGCGAGCGTCTCCGTCAGCCGCCGCACGAGGTCGTCGCCGCCGAAGACCGCGGCGACCTCCCCCGCGACGAAGAGCCGCCCGATGTCATCGGCGACGGAAAGCGTCGGCAGTCCGCGCACGACCTCCAGGCGCACGAGTTCCTGGAGGAAGCCCGCCGCCCGCAACGCCGCCGGACTGTCGAAACACGCTTCGTACGCGCCGTTCGTGCCGACCGCGCGAATCACGTCACCCCCGGCGGACTGCACCCACGGCAGGAATCCCCACGGGCGATTCTCAATCGCGAAAGCGCGGCAACCCGGTCGCGTCAGTCTCACGCACCAGTTCCGGAACGCGCTCCAGGTACGCGGCGGCGATTCGGGGTCAAGTCCCGCCGCACGCACGAGATCCTTGCGGTAGACGATGCCGTAGTAGGCGGCGGCGGGCGTCGGCAACGCCCACACGTGGCCGTCGGAGGTGCGCACGCAGTCCCACAAATCCGCCGACGGCGCGGGCGAGACCCACTCGTCAAGCGGGTAGACGAAGCCCTGCGAAACGTCGTGCCGGAGAATGTGAAACCACACCTTGTAGATGTCGGGGGCCGTTCCGCCGGCGAGTGCCAGCATCAGCGCGGCGCGTCCGCCCGCACCCGGCAGAACGAGCCCGCCCCACTTCACGGGTTCGAGTTCGGGCTCGCCCTTCGCAAGATTGAGAATGCGCCGCGTCGATGGGTCTTCGGGATGGTCGGGGTCGTATGAAAAAAGGAAACTGACCTCCGTCTTCGCGAAGGTCAGCAGTGGCGCGAGCGCGAGAATCGCCGCGCAGAGCCTCATCCGAGGACATCCGTCACAAGTCCTCGCGCGACCTTGCCCGCAACCGAAGCACCCATCAGCGACTGAAGGACGACGAGGGCGAACAGCATGGCCGATCCAGGGGCCTGCCCCGTAATCACGTCGCCATCCGCAACGACCGGCACGTTCGAACTGGTGCGGTCAAGGGCCATCATGCACGTCGGGTAACACGTGACGTGCCGCCCGACGTCGACGACCCCCGCGTCCGTCAGGATGGTCGGCGCGGCGCAGATTGCGCACAGCAACTGCCCCTCGGCCTTCTGCCGCTGGAGGCGCTCGATCAGCTTCCCGCACTTGCGGAGGTTCTCCGTTCCCTCGCCGCCGCCAGGAAGGAGAATCGCGTCATACGACTCCTTCGCAGCCTCGGCGAAAAGCGCATCGGCCCGCATCGTGATTCCATGGGCGCTCGTGACGTCCAGACGGTCGTGAATCGACGCCGTGACAACGGTCACGCCGCCGCGGCGGAGGACATCAACGGCTGTCACGGCCTCGACGTCTTCGAAGCCATCGGCAAGCGGAATCAGGACATTGGCCATGGCTTTCGCTCCTCAGGCGAGGTTCTTCGCCTCGTTGCACTTAATCTTGCGACCGAGAATCTCCTTCTCGTCCAAGGCCTTAATCGCCGCCTCGGCTTCCGCACGGTCGGGCATTTGGACGAAGCCGAAGCCCTTGGAACGGTTGTTGTAGCGGTTCGTGACAACGCGGACGGCACTCACGCGGCCGAACTTCTCGAACTCCTTGCGAAGCTGGTCTTCAGTCAGGTCGTAGCTCAGGTTGCCGACGTAAAGTTCGACGCTTCCGTCCGCCGGGGCTGGATGGCGCTTCTCGAACTTCGGTTCGGGACGGCGCGACTGGTAGGGCTTTCCGTGGCAACCGCATCCGCCGCTCTTCTTCTTTCCGCACGGGCAGAACAGCTTGCACAGGATCACGGCGACAATCGCACCGACGACGGCCGCGACAACCGTAAGGACAATCGCGGCGCACTGGGTTTGCCCCTTGAACAGGGCGAGGACTTCATTCATGCATTGCATTTTACTACTCTTCTCTTTCTTCTTGTTTTTATTAGTTGTTTCGATAATCCCCGAGCGATTTCATCCGGCTCGGATGACGGAGTTTCCGAAGCGCCTTCGCCTCAATCTGGCGAATGCGCTCGCGGGTGACATTGAACAACCGCCCGACTTCCTCGAGGGTACGGCTGTACCCGTCGGTAAGGCCAAAGCGGAAATCGACGACCTGACGCTCGCGGTCGGTCAGCGTTCCGAGAATCTCGCGCAGACGCTCCTTCAGGAGGTGGCCTTCCGTGACCTCGAACGGGTTCTCGCTCGAGAGGTCCGGGATGAAGTCGCCGTAGTGCGCATCGTCGTTGTCGCCGACCTTGGACTGCAGCGAAATCGGCTGCTGGGCCATGCGGCGGACGCTCCGCACCTGATCGAGGGGCATGCCCATCTCGGCGGCGAGTTCCATTTCGGCGGGCTCACGCCCGAGTTTCTGGATGAGTTTCTTCTGGGTGCGGATGAGTTTGTTGATCGTCTCGATCATGTGGACGGGGATGCGAATCGTACGGGCCTGATCGGCAATCGCACGGGTCGCCGCCTGGCGAATCCACCACGTCGCATACGTCGAGAACTTGTAGCCGCGCTTGTACTCGAACTTCTCCACGGCCTTCATGAGACCGGTGTTGCCCTCCTGAATCAGGTCAAGGAAGGAAAGCCCGCGATTCATATACTTCTTGACGATTGAAATCACAAGCCGGAGGTTCGCCTCGACCATCTTCGTGCGGGCGATCTGCCCTTCCTTCAGCACACGGCGAAGTTCGGAGAAGGAGTCCATGAACTCCTGCGGCGGCATGCCGAACAGGGCCTCCAATTTCTCCATCTTCTCGCGGAGGAGTTTCAGGTCGCGGTCGCGCTTCTTCGAGGCCTTTGCCGTCAGAAGCTGAGCCTGCTTGGCGACATACTGACGGTAGGGCAGGTAAATCCGCTCGTCGGCCTCGGCGCACAGCGTCTCAAGAACCTTCTGCTTGAAACTCATCTCGTCGAAGCACTTGCGCAACGCCTTGCGGGCGTTCTGAAGCGACTTCTCCGCCCCGCGAACCGCCGCAGGCTGGGGACGCTTCTTTGAAATCATCTCAAGATACTTGACGCTCGCCTCGCGAAGCCGCGCCTCGACTTCACGCAGTTCCTTGCGGAAACCGGGTATGAGCGCCATGTAGGCGTCGCGATTCTCGTCGAACTTGTCCGTGACGATGCGGTCGAAGCGTTCGCTCTGCCCTTCCAACTTGTTCAGAAGCCCCGCATACATCGGCGGCGCAAAGAGAAAACGGTTGAACATATCCCGCGTCTTCGACTCGGCCTCCTCAATCGTCTTGCAGATCGACGTCTCCTGGTCGCGCGAAAGAAGGTCAACCTGCCCCATTTGGTGGAGGTACATCCGGATCGGGTCTTCAATCATCTCGGCCGCACGGGCCTTCGGATCCGCCGTCTTCGCGTTCTTCGCCTCAAGGTACTTCTTCACGTCCTCCTCGCGGATGACGTGAACGCCCAGCGCATCAAGGATCTTCAGGTAGCGGTCGGACTGAATCGCGTCCACGATGTTCTGCGGCAGGATCTGATTCAGTTCCTCGTAGGTCACGTATCCGCCGTTCACCTCGCTCCGACGCTTCACATCGTTGATGACGTCGTTCAGTTCGGTTTCGCGCAGGATGGACATTCCCTCCATCGAGGGAAGCACCGAATCCACGTCGCCCGCCGCCTCGTCATCATCGGCAATCGTCGGCAACGGCGGCGTCGGGGTCGGTTCCGAAACCGTTTCGTCCTCGTTTTCGGGCGCGTGCTCTTCCTGCCGCTCCACTTCCGCCGCAATTGAATCGGCGTCAAGTATCCCAACGGCCGCCGCATCGAAGTCCTCCTCATCAGGCGGCAAATCGTCGCCTGTCTCCACTGCGGAAGACTTGCGTTTGCGGGGCTTCTTCACCAACGCCGAAGACTCGGCGGTTTCCTCCGCCGATTGCCGCGCCCTTGTTGACTTCCGTCCAGGCTTTTTCTCCGTGTCTTTCAACGGTTTCTTAGGTCTTGCCATCGCAACTCCAGTCTACAATCCACCCGACTGCACTTTGTCAAGTGGCCACGTATTATACCATAATTTTCAGAAACGCGTCTTGTCCTTCTAAGTTCTCCCGCTTGCGGTGAGAAAACAAAACAAATGCGACCGCCCGCGAAGCGGGAAGCCGTGTCGCAGTCGTGCAGAATCGGTCGGTGGTTGACGTTGAAGGTCAGAATACGATGGCGACGTCGGGAAGTGCCTCGCGAATCCGCTTCATTTCCGCCGCGTCAATCTTCAACTCGCCCAACTGGAGCGAATGAAGCCCCTTCCACGCCGAAAGGTCGTCCGGCAACTTCGTCACCAGCGTCCGCGAGAACGAGAGGTTTTCAAGCCCCGCCTTCCGGGCGAGCCAGTCGGGAATCTCCTTCAGGGGATTGCCCGAAAGATCGACATCCGTCAGGCTCGGCAAGTCCTTCAGCGTTTCGGGGACTGCCGTGAAGCGGTTGTTCCGAAGGTAGATCCGCCGAAGGTTCGCGAGCGGCTTCAGGTCGGGGAGCGCGGCAAGCCGATTGCCGTTCAGCCGCAGCCACTTCAGCCCCGTCAGACCCGCGACCTCGTTCACGTTCGTCAGCTGGTTGCGGTCGAGGTTGAGGTAGTCAATCCCCGCGCCGAACGCAAGCGCGTCGGAAGCGCCGCGCAAGTCGGCGAGTCCCCTCTCCTGAAGGTAGACGCGGGCTTCAGCCGGAACCGTCCGACGGGCCGGCTCGGGTTCGTTGAAGCACCCTGCGGCCAGTGCGCACGCACCGGCCGCAAGGAGAACCGCCGCCTTTCGTTCGACAGTCATCGGAACTCAGGCCTTCGCGGCCGCCGCGATGATGCCGGCGAAGTCGGCCGCCTTAAGCGCCGCGCCGCCGATGAGCCCGCCGTCAATATCCTTCTTCGCGAGCAGTTCCGCCGCGTTGCCCGGCTTCATCGAGCCGCCGTACTGGATGCGGACGGTTTCGGCCGTTTCCGCGCCGACGAGTTTCGCGAGCGTCGCACGAATGAGGGCGTGGACTTCCTGCGCCTGGTCGGGCGTCGCGGTCTTGCCCGTGCCGATCGCCCAGACCGGCTCGTAGGCGATCACGAGTTTCGCGCAGTCCGCCGCCGACACGTCCTTGAGCCCGACGTTCATCTGACGTTCGATGACCTCGTTCAACTTGCCGGCCTCGCGCTCCTCCAGCGTCTCGCCGACGCAGACGATCGCCGTCAAGCCGGCCGCGATGACGGCGCGAGTGCGCTTGTTCACCGTCTCGTCCGTCTCGCCGAAATACTGGCGGCGCTCGGAGTGGCCGACGATCACGTATTTCGCGCCCGCATCGACGATCATGCCCGTTGAAATCTCGCCCGTGAACGCGCCGTGGTCTTCCCAGTGGGCGTTTTCCGTACCGATGCCGACCTGCGTGCCGGCGGCGGCGGCGACTGCGGCGGGAACGTCAATCGCGGGCGTGCAGCACACGATCTCGACGTTCGCGAAGTCCTTCGTCGCCTCGGCGACGCCTTTCACGAGGGCGGCCGTCTCGGACGGCCTGACGTTCATCTTCCAGTTTCCGGCAATGATTTTCTTGCGCATTGTTTTTCCTTTGTCCTTTCAGTCAAATCGTTCAGTCTCCGCAGTCGCAGGGAGCGGTTTCGCGGCTTGCGAAGCCGTCGAACTTGCGGTGCTTCACGCCCGCCGCCGCAAACATCTCGTTCACCGTGTCGAGAAATGCGTAGTCGCCCCCGTAGACGACTTCGCGAATCCCCGCGTTGATGATGAGTTTCGCGCACGTCAGGCACGGGGAAATCGTAATGTAAATCGTCCCGCCCTGAATGCCGTGCCCGTAGTAGGCCGCCTGGCAGATCGCGTTCTGCTCGGCGTGGGTGCAGAGGCACTCATCAAGATGCGTCCCGCTCTTCGCCTTCCCCGCGCAACGCGGACACCCGCCGTCAAAGCAGTTCCGAACCCCGCGCGGCGTTCCGTTGTAGCCAGTGGAAAGAATGTGATTGTCCTTCATGACGACCGCGCCGACGTGGCGGCGGCGGCAGTTCGAGCGCTTCGCCACGACCTGCGCGATCTCCATGAAGTATTCGTCCCAACTCGGACGCGGATCTTTCCTTTCGGCTGACATCGCGCATATTATACCATATCGCGGCGGCGGATGGAGTGAAGCGTTTTCACCTACTCCCGGCGGAGGAGCCGCCGTGCGTGAGACGCGAAGACGCCGCGCGCGTCGTGCGCGAAAGCCTCGAGCGACGCCTTGGCCTCCTTCACGCCCAGAAGCGTCCCGTCGCCGCCAGAGACCGTCCAGACCGCCTGCGCCAGCGCCATCTCGCGCAGCGTATCGCCCATCGTCCGGTCGGCCTCCGTGCTGTTGTGTCCGTAGGCGAGCGGACGCATCTCGCGCTGGGCGTGTCCGCGCACGCCCTCCGCGTTGAGAAGTCTTGCGAGCGCGGGCAGGAGCCGCCGGTCGCCGATCTGCTCGCTCGCGATGGCGAACGACCGGAAGTGCGAGTAGAAGCCGTGGGCGCGGATCCGCTCCGCCGCCGCGACCATCGCCGGCACGGCCGCCGCCGAGCGCATTCCGCCGAGCGCGAACAGCAGCCGGTCTCCCGGCCCGCCCTTGTAGCCGTCCTCCGCCGTCGGCGCGTTGAAGCCCCAGCCGACCGCGAACGGCTCCGCCGCGAGCGCGGCGATCACGTCCGCCTCGCCCGCCGCGTCTCCGAGGATCCCGAGCGCAATCGCCAGCCGGAGCCGCCGTTCGCCGCTCGCCGCCGCGTGTTCGGCCCGGACGAGCGGGACGCTCCGCTTCGCGTCCGTCATCAGCGGCGCCATCGCCTTCCAGTCCGTAGCCACCGCCTTTGCCGCGTCGGCGAGCCGAGAGTCGGGAAGCGGGAACGAATCGACTTCGTTCAGGGCTTCCGGCTTCAGGATGCCGGCCTTGACGAGTTTGCGCCGGAGGGCGCGGACATCGACCGCGCGCACCTCGACGCCGTCCCGGACGGACGCCGCCGCCGCGAGGCCCGCCGCGTAGCCGTGGTTCTGCAGGTCGGGCTGCATCCGGAGGATCGGCATCGCGTCGCGGTGCGCCGAGATGCCGAGCCCGAGCACGAGAAGCCCGTCCACCCCGGCCGGCACGAGCGCACGGTAGGGCAGGTCGGCGTATTCGCCCGCCTCGTTCTGCCGCAAGCCGAGCACGCGGAAAAGCGGGTGCGTGCACTGTCCGTGCGTGTCGAAGTCGCTATAGGCGCGGGTGATCGTGTCGGGATACGTCCGCCCGCAGAGGACATCGAGGGGGCTCACCGTGATCTCGCCGACGATGCGGCGGCGTTCGCGCGAGCCGGAGATCTGCGACTGGTTCCAGACGTCCGCGCCCGCGAGCCCGCGCCGCGAGGCCTCCGCCGTGCGCTGCACGTCCGCCGCGCTCGTCTCGTCGAGATACGTGAGGTGCGTGTTGTTGTATCCGACGCCCAGCCTCTGCGGGGCCCAGCCCGCCGCCTGCAGCGAGACCTCGCCCTCGTCCACGAAGACCGTCCGCGCCCCGGCGAACGCCGCGAGAAGCGCGTTGCCCGTCGCGTCGATCGCGACCTTGCAGCGCACGACGCCGACCTCGCCGTTCGGCGCGAGCACCTCGACGCCGACGACCTTGCCGCCCTCGCGGACGACGCCGAACGCGGGCGAGCCGAACCAGACCTGCGCCCCGGCCTTCGCCGCCTCGCGGCGGAACCACTCGCTCTTCGCCTCCGGGTAGACCGAGCCGAGCGCGCGCACCCCGACGTCGACCTCGGTCGTGAAGCCGCAGAGGTTGCCGTACCAGTAGTTGCCGATGCGCCCTTCCGTCATCGTGCCGCCGAGCGCGTCGATTGCCTCGACGAGAATCGTCTTCGCGCCGTCGCGCGCCGCCGCGATGGCCGCCGGAGCCCCCGCCGTGCCGCCGCCGACCACGAGCACGTCGCACGAGGCGATCTCGCCGAGCGGACGCGGCGCGGCCGCCGCCGGCTTTCCGCCCTTCCCGAACGCCTCCTTCGCGGCCTTCGCCGCCGCCGCGCCGACCGCGAACGCCGCGCGGCCGCCAACGCCGGGAAGCGCAAGCCGCCGCGCCTCCTCCTCCGTCACGTCCGCAAGCGGACTCGCGACGAAGACCTGCTCACACCCCTTCGCCCGGAAGCCCCCTTCGCCGCCGTCGGAGACGAGCCGGTAGGGACGCGCAAAGCCGAGGAACTCCGATCCGTCGACCTGCATCCGCGTGTAGGCCGCACCGCGAAGCAGCCCGTCCGCCGCCGCGACGGACGCGGGCGAGAGGTCATCCAGCCGGACTTTCGCCGAGCAGTCGTACGTCTTCGCCACGAACTCGCCGAACTTGAGGTTCTCGTCCTGGACGCCCTTGAAGGTGTCGCCCCAGAAGCCGGCCTTGATGTAGCGCAGGGGGAACGGGTAGACCCCCTCCGCCCGAACGACCGAAAGCCCGTCCGCCTTCGGCACGTCGGCCGTGATGACGCGGCGAGAGAGCGTCCGCTCGCCGGGAACGAACGCCGTGAAGGCCGCCCCCGCGCGCTCGGCCGTCCGCCCGAACGGCGTCGCGTCGATAATTGCGTCCGCGCCGATTCGGTCTACCCCGCTGCGGTCGGCGACCTCGACGGCGACGATCCGTCCCTGCGCGTCCTTCAAAACGTCACGCACGACCGCGCCGAGGCGGCGCTTCACGCCCGCCTTGCGGCACGCCTCGTCGAAGACCTCCTTCGCGTGGAACGGCGTCGCCGTGCCGTTCCCCCAGAGCGGCACGGAATACCGCCACGACGGGTCATCGGACGGGTCGAACGCCGTGCGCAGTCCGCCCGCGACGTCCTCACCGAGGTAGATGCGCGGCGTGACGACCGTCACCTCCGCGCCCGCCTCGGCGGCCGCGACCGCCGCCGACACGCCGGACGAGCTCCCGCCGCAGACGACTACGCGCGGCTTGCCGCCGTCGCCCCGAACGGCGAGGCACGTGCCCAGGAGAGCCGCCGCGCAGAGCGGAAACCTCATCGACGCGACGCTCATTTCGCCTTCCCCGCCTTCGCGTCCGAAAGCTCGAAGTCGCCCGACGGCTGGATGAGGAGGAGGCGCAGCTCCGCGCCAGACCCGAAGAGCAGCGAGTTCACGTCGAGTCCGTCGTCAAGCCGCTGGATGCACGTGATCGCGTCCTTCGTCTTGTTGCCAGGGACTTTCTTGTTCCAGCCACGGAAGGCGATCCACGCCTCCGTGCCGTCCGACGAGCGGAACACCGACGGCGCACGGGGACCAAAGAGCGCGACGTTCTCGTTGCCGAACACATTGCCGCTCACCATCACCGGCTTCGAACACTTCTCCCACGACTTCGCCTTGAGCGGGTCGCCGCCCACGTAGCGCAGTGCGCGAATCTCGGACGTCGCCGAGTCGCGTCCGCCCGCGCCGTAGAGGAGATACGTCTCCTTGCCCATCTGCACGAGTGCGGGCGAATCCGCCGCGGCCGCCGCGGCCGCCGCCGGCACGAGAACGCCCTCGTGCGCACCCGGCCTGGACGGCGCAGAAAGCGTCCGCACGACGATGCCGCCCTTCGCGCCCGGTTCATGCGCGTAGAAGAGGTAGTCCTTCCCGTCCGGCATCCTGAAGACCGTCGGATCCGCCGCGTTCTCCTTCTCGAGCAGCCGACCCGCGAAGCGGTATTCGCCGAACGGCTTGCGCCCCGCCTCCAGCGCGAAGAGGCCGAGGCCGCCCGACGGTGTCGCGCCGCTCGCGTAGATACGCCACGCGCCCTTCGCGTCCCGGACGAGTTCCGCGCCGCGCAGCCCCCCGGTGATGCCGGCCTTCGCGCCCGCCTTCCACGCCACCGTCTCCTCGCAGTCCGCGTCGAAGAGCGCAACCGCCCGCTTCGCCCGACGCAGCCGGATTTCGCTTCCGAGCGTCCTCACGCGGTAGTAGACGCCCCCCTCCGGGTCGTGGAGAACCGACGTATCCTCGTCCGAACCCTCGACGACGGGATTGCGGAACGTCCACCTGCCGCGCGTGCGCGGCCCGTCGCCGAGCTTCTCCGGTTCGACCTCGCCGTGGCGGATGCGGCGGATGAAGCCGTAGTTCCAGTCCCACCCCTCGCGCGAAGTCCCGCACCGGAACTCCTTCGCCCTCGCGTCGAGGTCGGCCAGGATCTCGACCCGCGTCGGTATCTTCACCCCCCGCTTCCTCGCCTCGGCAGCCAGGTCGGCGTTGTAGCGGCAGAGCATGGCCATCAGCGTGGAGGCGCGGATCTTGCGCACCTGGTCGTGCGTCCGCGCGTCGCCCTTCGTCGCCGCCTCGGCCGCTGCGAGCAGCTCCTCGCCGCGCAGGGTCTCGTCGGCCGTCAGGATGCTGCGCGTCCCGCCCTGGTAGGCCCCGAGCGACTTCAGCCGGAGGCGCGCCGCCTTGCAGACCTTGAGCCACTCGAACACCTTCGCGCCGCCCGCGCCGCAGGCCCCCCTGCACCACTTCTCCATCAGCGCCATCTCGTCCTGGCTCGCGTTCCACAGGAGCTTCGCCGCGAGCCACGCCCGAAGGTCGCAGAAGTCCGAGATCGTCCCGTCGCTCATCTGCCAGAAGACGCCCCGCACCCCGAGGTCGCGGTATTCCCGCGTCTCGTCACCGAGCAGGTCGACCGTCGGCCACGGCGCGATGAAGTTCGTCCACTGCGCGTTGTAGCTCCAGACGTAGACGTTGTTCGCCGTCAGCTCACCCCACTCCCTCAGGCTGTCGTAGTAGCCCTTCGTCACGGACGGCGGACGGGCGAAGTTGCGGTATTCGAGGCACGCCACGCAGACGTCGACGGCCGGGTGCGGCTTCAGCCTCTTCGGCGGGTGCAGCGTCTTCTCGTAGGCGAAGACGAGATAGCGCAGCTTCGGGAACTCGGCGGCGAGCTGCCCCGCCACCCAGTTCGCGAGATCGACCTCGAGCACGGTCTGCCGCCCGTCCTCCTTCCTCATCCTGTCGCACGTCGCGCACGTGCAGAACTCGTAGCCGTCGTTCAGCCCGAGCGCAACCTGCCGGAGGTCGGGACGCTCCTTCATCCGCTCACGGATGCGCCGCAGGATCTCCTGACGGACGCCGAGATTCACGTTGCAGAGGTGCTGCATCGACCGCGTGCCGCCGGGGCGCAGCGCGTACCACTCCGGATGCGCCGCGAACGCCTGCCGATCGACTTCCAGCCCCATCTTGTTCTGCGAGAGGTCGTATTGGAGAAAGCCCCCCAGCTCCTCGCCCTGCCGGTTGCTGTTGAACGCCCCCGCGTTGACCGCGCACTTCACGCGCCACTCGGGGCTGCCCCACATGCTGATGCCGCTCGGGTCGCGTACCTCGAAGTCCGGCGACTCCGTGACGTCCAGCGAGGCGGGGACGGCGATGTCGCGCCTCTGCGGCACGGTCTCGTTCGTCGGCGACCAGAAGCCGCAGCCGAGCCGCTCGAGGAGCGCGTAGACGGCGTAGAGCGGCCCTCGCGGCCCTTCGCCCGTGACGAGCAGCGAGCCCTTCCCGGCCTTCAGGCGGATTCCCTCCGCCTTCAGCCCGGGACACGGGTCGCCGACGCGGATCGCCGCGCCCTTCCAGTCTCCCTCGCGGACGGTAAACGTCGCGCCGGACATCTTGCCAAGATACTTCGCAAGTTCGTCGGCGGCGTGGCGGACGGACTTGGACGCGCCCTTCGGCACGACGACGGGGACGGCGGCCGAGCCGCCGCGGGCGATGGTGAAGTCGGCGGCCGGCAGGGCGAGCCCCGCCGCGGCAACCACCGAACACAACACCAGACGAATGAACTTCATACGACTTTTCCTTTCAATATCCATCACTTCACCGAGCGTTCCATCAACTCCGGCTCGACGGCCCAAAGGTTGCGCACGTCGAGGAACCGCGCCTCCGCCTCCGGGGCGAGCGCGAACTCGACCGTCATGCCCTCCTCGAGCGCGTGCTTGCCGAGCGAGACGATTTGCCAGCTGTCGTCATAGGGCGAGCCGCCGACGCGGGCCGTCGCGATTTCTTCCCCGCCCTTCGTCTTGAGCGTGAGGCGGGCGACGTCCGTCGCGAGATACTTCTTCGACCCGATCCGCACGCGGGCGAGCAGGTGGCGCGTCCCGGCGGACTGCCGAGGCACCGTCGCGACGACCTTCGCGTCCGCGACGACGTTCGTGCCGTCGCCGACGCGCGCGAATTGGAAGCCGTCGAAGCGCTCCTTCTCGATTTTCCCGCCGACGGCCTTCAGCCGGTTCGCGCCGAGATACCGCGCCGCGTTCCGCTCGTCGTCCATCACCGCCGCGCTCACGAACGAGAAGCTCCTGACCGCGTAGGAGTTGAGCGGCTTCACCACGCCGGGGAACATGTAGACGGTCGCCCCCGCGCGCATCGGATACCGCCCGAACGAGACCGTGCGCCATCCCTTCTCCTCGCGTCCGCCGGAGACGAAGAGCGAGACAATCTCCTCCGGCACCTTCCCCGTAAGGGTGTCGTTCGCGAACGGCTGGCGGAACGAGAAGTAGGCGGCCGCCGGGTCGCCCGCATCGTCGGAGTCGACCCTGAGGTCGGCGAAGACGTACCAGTCGCCCGCCTCGCCGTCCTTCAGCGTGTAGCTGACGTCGCGGTTGCCGTCGCACATGAAGATGGAGTAGAGCTGCTCGCTCGGGTTGCGCATGTCAACCGCCGCGATTGTCGCGCCCTTCTCGTCGTCCTTCGCCTTCGCCATCTTCTTCCCGCCCGAAAGCTCGTCGCCGCCGACGAAGCGGCTCTTCGCCTGCGCGGACTTCGCCACGGGCTTCTCCGGACCCTTCATCAGCTTCTGCAGCGAGTCGAAGCTCTGGTATTCGCCCGCCCAGAGCGCGCCGTTGCCGACGTCGTTCAGGATGCCCGTCTCGTAGAACTCCTTCAGGATCTTCTCGCGCGGCGGAAGCCGCACGATCCGCTTCGCCGGCTCGACCATGTCGGCATAGCGGATTCCCGCGAGCGCGAGGACGCCGAACTTCGCCCGCGCCACGTTGCGCTTCCGCGCCGAGTCCTTCCGCACGGCGTTCTCCGCGTCGCAGAAGAGCTTGTAGATGCGCGCGCAGTCCGCGCCGCTCAGGTAGCCGTCGGTCGAGAGCACGTAGCACCCCGTCCAGAGCCCGCGCTGCCGGTCGCGGCAGTGCTGCAGGAAGTCGATGTACTCAAGTATGTGCTTCGCGGCCGCGCCGTAGACGTCGCGGCAGAACCGCCCGATCAGCGCCCGGTCGTCCGCGTCGGGGTCCCACGAGAGCTTCGAGTAGAGCCAGAAGTGCAGGTCGGCGAGGTCGCCGAGCACCGACCACTGGTTCTGGCTGTCCATGCGGTTGACGTTGTGCGCCTTGTAGTAGCGCCAGTTCTCGCCCATCGTGTCGAGGTTCGGAAACGGGACGTACCAGCAGTTGAAGTTCGCGTAGTAGTCCCAGTTGGCGATGCCGTTCGGCGTGATCTTCATCCAGTCGGCGACGGAGGCCGGCGCGCGCTCGCACGCGGCGATCGGGCGGCCGAAGTTGCGCCAGAGCAGCGCGACGCCGACGCCCGCGTTCGGCTCCAGACGGAACTTCTCCGGGTTCGCCGGCGTCGGCCCGAACCCGTCGTAGGAGAGGATGTTGAAGCGGACCTGCGGATACTTCTTCGCGAAGTGCCGCGCCACGCGGTTGGCGAGAGCGACGTACTGGCAGGCCGCCGCCGCGAGGCCGCGGTTCGCCACGCCCTCCGAGAGCTTCATGCACGTCTCGCAGTCGCAGCGCACCGACCCGTCGTCAAGCCCGATCGAGATCTCCACCTTCTCGCCGGGACGCGCCGCGACCTCCTTCCTGACGTCCGCCTCGAGTTCCGCGACGAGCTCGCGGAACATCCCGTCGTTCGAGACGCACACGAAGTGTCCGTGCCGCCTCTTCTCGGCGGCGTTCCAGGCGTACCATTCGGGACGGTATTCCTTCGGGTTCTTCTTCTCGTCGAAGAACCGCTTGCGCGGGACGTAGTGCGAGCAGAGCGTCTGGGCGATGGAGTAGCTCGGCGCGTTCGAGAACGACGTCGCCTCGCCCATGCCGTATTTCGCCCACAGGTCCCTCGTGCCGTTGCTGTCGTGGTAGCGCAAGCGCATCTGGTAACGGAAGTGGTCCTCGCCGCTCCCCCACGTCGGGCCGGACCAGCTCTTGCGGCAGACCATCCACGGCTTCGTCCGCTTGCGGTGGCCGGCGGCGAGCGCGAGGCGGTTCGTCGCCGGCGGCACGTAGTCCCAGTCCCACGTGTAGAACCCGACGCCGAAGTCCTCCAGCAACTCGTAGACGGCGTAGAGCGTGCCGCGCGGGCCGTCGCCGTCCAGGACGAGCGTCGAGCCGTCGCGCACGGAGATCTCCAGCTCCTCGAAGTCGCGCTTTGCGGGCCCCTTCGGGTCGCCCACCCAGACCGTCCCCATCCCCTCGAGCGGCCTGTCCGCGACGGCGAACCGCGCCCCCGTCAGCTTCGCGAGGTAGTCCGCGAGCTCGTTCGCCGCCCAGCGGTAGCCCGGGCCCTCGCGCCCGACGACGATCGCCGCCTTCGCAAGCCCGTCCTCCGCGAGGACGAAGTCCTTGCCCTCCGCCGCCGAGCCGCCGAACGGCCAGACCGCCGAAACCGTCCCCGACAGGGCCGCAACCGCCGCCAGCACGACTTTACTCTTCATCTTACCAATCTTCAACTTCAACTCTAATCTTCCTTTCCTAGATTATTTTAACATAAATGCGGGCGCATCGGAGATGCGCCCCTACCAAGCGGTGGGGGCATGATGAGGTAAGGGGAACGATGCGGTAGGGTCACGCGTCCCCGCGTGACCGAGATCGCCGCGGGTAGGGCGGCATCTCCGATGCCGCCGCTCTGCGCGAATCTTTGCAATTGCCTCACCTCCGTGCCTCTGTGCCTCTGTGTCTCTGTGTTAAAAATCCTCTCAGCGGATGATAATCGTGAAGCCCGCCGACTCCGGCTTCCACCACTCGTAGCAGCCGACGTCGATCGCGTCGCCGTTGATCCGCCCGCGCCCCGCAAGGTCGACCCCGAAGTTATTCTCGGACGCGACCTTCTCGTTGCTCCCCGCGTCCCGCGCAATCGAATCCTTCCCGATGCCCCAGAACGGCTGCTTCCCGTCGTCCTTCCACCAGAAGCCGACCGCGTCCGCCCCCGCGACCTGCTGGCAGTCCGTGAGAGGCGAAACACTTCCGCCGTCGGTCGTTCCGTAGATGCAGTTGAAGAAACTGCGGGCGTAAGAGTTCCTGCTGATGTCGTAGGGTTCGTTCCCGACGAGAATCGAGTTGATGACGGCGCTTGCCGACGACGCATGGGCGATGCCCCGGTTGTGGACGACCGTGCAGTTAATGAGCGACCCGCCGTTGCCGAACAGGTGCATCCCGTCCTCGCACCGGTTGCTGACGACGAGCGTATTGCGCCACGTCCCCCACGCAAGGGTGTTCGTCGAGACGTTCCCGGTGAAGACGCAGTTGTAGCCCCCGTTGTGCTGGCTATAAATGGTCGCGTTCGTCAGCGCGAAGTTGCCCACGAACACGGCGTTCGAGAGCGAACCTTGGGAGAGGTATCCGACCCCGTAGTTGCGCCCCGCCTTGTTCCCGTAGAACACGCAGTTGCTGATGGCCGTGTTCGTGAACCTTCCGACGCCGTAGTCGACTCCGGCGCTGTTGTTCGTGAAGACGCAGTTCGCGAGCACGGCCGCACCGCTGTTGCCGCCGAAGACGCCGCCGTTGGTCGCGGCGGAATTGCCGACGAACGAGCAGTCGTAGAACGAGAACTTGCCGTCAGTCTGCGCCACGCCGTAGCTGTCCGTCGCCGAATTGCCGACGAAGCGGCAGTTCCGGAAGGTCACGGCCCTGTTGTTGTAGTTATTCTTCGCGACGCCGGCGTTCGCGGCCGTGTTGCTCTCGAAGAGGCAGGCGTCGACCGTGTAGCCGGTGACTTGGCTTACAAACATGACGCCGCCGTCGCCCGTCGCGACGTTCGCCCGGAAGACCGTGTTGCTGCAGTTGCAGTCCAGGACCGCCACGCCGGTGACGCCGGCGTTGTCCTCGAAGAGGCAGTCCAGCACGTTGGCTCTGCTCACGAGCGACGCAGAGGAAAAGGTCGCGTTTTCGTTCGTGTTGTTCCGGAACGTGCAGTTCTTCACCGTCCCGCCGTAGATTGCCTGTCCCGGGCCGAAGTTCCCCTCAAAGACGCAGTTCTCGACGCCGTGGGCGGTTGATTTGTCTTCTCTCTTGTTGTATTTCACGATTGACTCGGAGCAGAGGAAGTTCGTGAAGGTTATTCCGCGCACCCACTGGTAGTTTCCCCATCCGACGGAGATGATGCACTTGTTCGTCACGACCGTGCCGTCGTCCTTCGGGGTCTTCCCCGTCCCCTTCAGGACGACCTTCGAGGGGTCTTCGACGTCGCCCCGTACTTCAAAGTTCTTGGCGTCCTGCTTGTTGATGAAGTACGCATTCGCCGAACCCGCAATCTCGTAGGTGCCGGGCAGGAGGTGGATGACGGACGGCGATTCGGCGCTCCCCGCGACGATCTTGTTGATGGCGGTGACGTCGAACGCGCCGGGGTCGGCCTCGGTGTAGGCCGCCGTGGTAAGCCCCGTCGGCGAGCACCAGACCTCGGTCATTGTTGCCGCCGCACGGACGGCGAGCGCGGCGAGGCCGAGGGCCGCCGCCAGTCCCATTCTCCCAATGTTCAGCATGTTCATTCCGTTGTTCCTTTCTTGTAGTTGGTTTAAACTAAATCGTCAGCCGAATCTTTCGAGGCAAATGCAAAACCCCCTGCGGGCGCATCAGGGATGCGCCCCTACAAGTTTGGCAGGGCGGCATCTCCGATGCACCGCGCTGCCCGGCTCTGGCTGCGCCTACGCCTGGGGGGGGGGGGGGGGGGGGGGGG
>CAVAHB010000013.1:0-22354 GCA_963588415.1 Faecalibacterium sp. CAG:74 | reverse complement strand
AGACGGTCTACCAGAACGTCGACACGCACGACCATGCGGCCGATTGGCGGAACCGTTTCCTGGACGGCTACAGGGCGTTCTACGGAAGGGATCTCGTCGTGCCGCGCTGGCACGAGGTCAAGGGCAAGTATGTCCTGCCGAAGAAGGATAAATGACGCGTGACCTCGCTTTTAGGCAAAAGTGAGATTCAAGAGTTGTGACATGAAGAAGAGAGAGGAGAAAGGCGAAGCGGCGGGTCGCGGCGGCGGCGCGTGGTGACTTGTAAAGGGGGTGGGTCAGCAAGAACCCCACCCCTGCCCGCTGGTTTCGACCACTGAACACACAGAAGCCGCCTTCGGCGGCACACTGAAAACACAGAAAGTCGGCTTGGCCTCCCTCCGAAGGCAAATTCAGTGTGTTCTGTGCCGGCCATAGGCCGTTCAGTGTGTTCAGTGGTAGAATCCGAGCCGCCGCAGCCGCCCCCGCTTTCACGGCCACCCCCGTGGGCATGGCGTGGCTCGTCCTTCGTCTTCTTCAAACCCCCTGACCTTCCTTTCTTTTTTGCTGACCCGTTGGATATTGCCATTTTGATCCGAAAAATGGGTAAACTTCAGAAAAACCGCCCCGTCGAAGATGTGGTATAATATGCGCATGAAGATTATCGGCGAGAAGATTTTTGCGAAAGGTGCGGACGGGAAGCCCCTGAGCCGCATCGGTACGATGTTCCTCAGAACTCCTGGTCTTGTAACTTGTCGGGGCGTTCACGCCATGCAGCGCATCATGTGGCTGGATAGCCTCAACGCGGAGCGGGCGGCGGCGGGACTGCCGAACCTCACGCCGTCGGAAGAGGAGGAGGAACTCGCGCTTTCGGTTGACTTGATTTTCACGGACGAATACGTGCTGATTCGACCCGATCCCGACCGTATGGATCTTGCGCTCCGTGCGGATGCGGAGTTGCAGAAGATGGTGTCGAAGCGGCTCATCCGCTATCTGAACACAAGTTCGGCGAAGGTCCGTGCGGCACTTTGCGGGCGCGGCGAGAACTGGCGCATGACGCGCCACCCGATTTCGCAGGACGATATGGCCGAACTGATTGACCATTCGCGTGTGCCAATCAGCGAGACGCCAATCTACTACTACAACCGCGCCACGGGCACGCGCTTCATCACGGTCGGCGGGTTCAACGAGGTCGCGAAGTTGGACGACGCGGCCTTCCGTCGGCAGATCAAGGAGATTGTCACCGGTCTGGGCAAGCGCAACCGCCTCGGCCAGCCCGAAATCGACTTCTTCCCCTCGACGACCCCGATTGAGATTCGCTCGACGCTGAAGCGTCTTGCGGTGGACGGGTTGCCAGATGCGGATTTGCGCAAGGTTGTGGGCGACATCGAACTCGGCTGGCGGATGTCGCTTCCGGCGGCCCTGCGCGAAGAGTCCGTGAAGAACTTCGAGTGGCGCAATGCGATGTGCCACGCGATTACGCGCCAGCCGAATGAAACGGCGGCGGAAGAGCAGGAATTGATCAGCGGCATCGCACCCGAGTTCTACCGGCAGATCGAATGGCTGCCGGGTGCGCGAATTGATCGGGGCGAGGTCGTTTTCGACGAAATCTACGACGAGGCGGCCCGGACGCAGGATCCCGAACTGCTCGCGCTTTGCGACCTCCGCGTCAAGTCGCTGATTTTCAACCTGACGCGCCTCTTTGGTGCGATTGACTTCATCAACGTCGGGCGTATCGCCCATTCGCTCGCCCGCCGTCCCGTTGAGGGCAACCGGCGCGGGAGCGTCTACATTGTGCAGTATCGCGACACGGGGGCCGCCGCGCCGCAGATTATGATGATTCGCTTCCAGAAGTGGGGCGTTGCCGAACGCCTTGACGAGGGGAAGGAACTCCTTCAGTCGATGCTGGAGTCGGACGAGTATTCCGACTACATTCTCGACCGTCGACTGATGTGCCGCCAGCTCGGTATGAATCTGCCGCGCCGCATTGGCTACGGACACTTCACGGAAAAGTATCGCGGGCACAACCAGTATAACGGCGTGGCCGTTCGTACGGCCTACTTCGTGCGCCCCTACGTGCGCGGCGACGCCTCCGACAAGATTCTCCCGGCGAAGTTCCGCAATCCGGCCTTCGCCCTGAAGTTCGCGAAACTGATCGGCGAGGCGGCGGCAATCGACATGGTCGTCGGGCGGTGTTCGTCGGTCACGCGTGAGATTCTCTTCGACCGCAACTACGAGGTTGTGCGGATGGGCGTGGACGGATTGCCCGAATCCGTCATCGTGACGGATCATGCCGGGAGTTTCACCAACTACGAGCAGGAACTGGAGGAGTATGTCGCCGCGTATGCCGACGTCGTTCGGCGGCGCAAGGCGTTCGTCACCGACTACGCGGCGTTTGCGTCGGCGTATGTCGAGGCATTTACGGCGCGGGTCGCGGCGATGCAGCAGGCCTACCACGACCGCAAGGCCGCCTTTGACGGACTCTTCAAGGATCGTCCGTTTGACACGAACGGTTCGGGGGCCTACCGGTGGTCGCGGGCGTTGGCGCGTCTTGAGCGGGCGGATGTCGAACGGCTGAAGCAGCGTCTTCGCGAGGCCATCGGGTGCTGAAGTACATACTGAGGCGACTGTGGCAGGTCGTGCCGACAACGCTTGGGGTTCTTCTCCTCACGTTTCTCCTTTTCAATGTCGTCGGCGGTTCGCCGGCGGAGGTGATTCTCGGCAAGAACGCGACGAAGGAGTCGATTGCCGCGTTCAACCACAAGTGGGGCTACGACAAGCCGCTCGTCTGGTCTGCGGATAGCCAGTTCGTCAACTTCGTCGGCAACCTCGTGAAGGGCGATCTCGGCTATTCAATCGAGATGAACGAACCGGTGAAGGACATTCTCAGGCGCGGCGTCGGGCCGACGCTTTCCCTGACCGTGCCGATTCTCGTCGGCGGGACGATTGTCGCCCTGATGCTCGCCATGCTTTCGGCGGCGTATCGGGGGCGGACGGTTGACCGCGTCATTCTTCTCGGCTCGACCGTCCTGATGAGCGTCAACTATGTCGTTTGGGTTCTGGCGGGCCAGTTTCTGCTCTCGTTCAAGGCAGGACTCTTCCCGACGTGGGGGTATGGCGGTGTTTCCTACCTGCTTTTGCCCGTGATTATCGGAGTCGTCTCGTCCCTCGGAACGGACGTGCGCTTCTTCCGCACGGCGATTCTCGACGAAGTTTACCGTCCGTATGTTCTGACGGCGCGGTCGAAGGGACTTTCGCAGACGGCGATTATGGTGCGCCACGTGCTTCCGAACGCGCTGATTCCAATCGTCACCTACGTCTCGCTTTCGATTCCGTGGCTCTTCACGGGTTCGCTTCTTCTGGAGAGTTTCTTCGGCATTCCGGGTCTTGGCAGCGTGTCGATCAACGCCATTCACTCGGCGGATATGGCGGTCGTGCGTGCGGTCGTCGTACTCGGGGCGTTGCTCTACCAGTTCGTGAACCTTGCGACCGACCTCATTTACGCGGCACTTGACCCGCGCGTTCGTTTCGCATAAAGGCGGCATCTTGCTGCCGACCGTCGTCAATTGCGGTTTTGTGCGATATTTTCGCGACAATTCCTTGATGAAAACCAAGCCCCCGAAGAAAAGCGGGTAAACACCAGGTGTTCGCCCACTTGATTTTGATGCGCAAAAAAGAGTATAATATGCGCTCAAACATCCGAAACAGGAGAATAGTAGATATGGCAAACATCAAGGGCGGCCGCGCCGCCAGAAAGCGTGACCGTCAGAACGCGAAGGCGAACAAGCGCAACTCGACCGTGAAGGCCAAGTTGCATGACGCCCACAAGAACCTCTTCAAGGCCGCCGATGCGGGCGAGAAGGAGACTGCCGAGAAGAAGTTCAGAGAGTTCGTCTCGGGTCTCGACAAGGCCGTGAAGAAGGGCATCATCAAGAAAAATACGGCAGACCGCAAGAAAAGCCGTGCGCAGCTCAAGATGAACAAGATGGCCGCCAAGTAAGGCGACTTTTACGGAGGTTAGGTAAGATGGACAAGAAGACTTTGCGCGACGTCGAGCTCAAGGGTAAGCGCGTCGTCATGCGTGTTGATTTTAACGTGCCGATGGCCAAGGATGGCTCGGGTAAGATTACAGACGATACGCGCATTGTCGCGGCGCTCCCCTCGATCAAGTACGTGCTTGAGCAGGGCGGCAGCCTCGTCCTCATGAGCCACCTCGGTCGCCCGAAGGGCAAGGGCTACGAAGAGGCGTTCTCGCTGAAGCCCGTTGCCGAGGAACTTGCGAAGAAACTTGGGCAGGAGGTGAAGTTCGTCCCCGACTGCCTGGCGGCGGACGATGTCGTGAAGGCCCTCAAGCCGGGCGAAGTTGCGCTTCTTGAGAACACCCGCTTCTACAAGGCCGAGGACGGCAAGGTGAAGAAGGATGACGAGAAGAAAGGCATCCACCTCACCGAAGAGGAGTATCAGGCCAAGAAGGCCGAACTCAAGGCGGCGCGGCAGGAAATGGCGAAGAAACTTGCCAGTTACGGCGACATCTACTGCAACGATGCATTCGGCACGGCCCACCGCGCACACGCCTCGACGGCGGTCATCGCCGACTACATCCAGCCTGCCGTTTCGGGCTTCCTGCTTGAAAAGGAGCTGAAGTTCCTCGGCGACGCGGTGGAGAATCCCGTCCGTCCGTTCGTGGCGATTCTCGGCGGTGCGAAAGTCTCCGACAAGCTCGCGGTCGTGAAGAATCTCCTCAACAAGGTCGATACGCTGATTATCGGCGGTGGTATGGCCTACACCTTCAAGAAGGCGCAGGGAATCAAGATCGGCAACTCCCTCTGCGAAGACGAGCAGGTCGCCTATTGCAAGGAGATGATGGAGACGGCGAAGGCGAAGGGCATCAAGCTTCTCCTTCCCGTTGACAATGTGATTGCCGACAAGTTCCCCGCCGAGAAGGATGCCTCCGACATCCAGATCAAGATTTGCGACGACGACATTCCGGACGGCTGGATGGGCCTTGACATCGGGCCGAAGACCGTTGAACTCTTCAGCGAGGCGATCAAGGGCGCAAAGACGGTTGTCTGGAACGGCCCGATGGGTTGTTTCGAGTTCGCGCCGCTTGCGAAGGGAACCTACGGCGTGTGCGACGCGGTTGCCACGGTGAAGGCGAACGGAGGGACTTCGATTATCGGCGGTGGTGATTCCGTCAGCGCGGTGAAGAAGAGCGGCAAGGCCGCCGAGATGTCGCACATCTCGACCGGCGGCGGCGCATCCCTTGAGTTCCTTGAAGGCAAGGTTCTCCCCGGCGTGGCGGCTCTGACGGCGAAGTAAGACCGGCGGACACCCGAAAGAAAGGGCGGGCGCGGAGTTTTCCGCGCTCGTTTCTTTTATGGTATAATAGACGGTATGAAGAACGACTGCATTTTCTGTGCGATTGCTGCGGGAGAAATCCCGAGTTTCAAGATTTACGAAGACGACCTCGTACTCGCCTATCTCGACATCAACCCCTTCACGAAAGGCCACACGCTTGTCATCCCGAAGACCCACAGCACGGGACTGCTCGATACGGACGACGCACTTCTCGGCGAAATCATCGTCCGCGTGAAGAAGGTCGCGGCGCATTTGAAGGCCGCGCTGCCCTGCGACGGGTTTAACATCCTCCAGAACAACGGTGAGGCCGCCGGGCAGACGGTGAAGCACGTCCACTTCCACATTGTGCCGCGCTACGGGAACGAGCCGATTGCGTTTGTGAATCACCAGGGCGACATGGACGCATTGAAGTCGCTTGGCGCGAGCCTTGCGATGTGACGGCGCGGTGAGCCCGGTACAATTCATCGACAATCCGAACTGGGCCGACTTCCTGCCGGAGATGCGGGAGGCCGCGAAGAAGCGTCATCTTCCGGCGCACGAGGACTGTTCGCCCCTGGATGCCGAAACCGCCGCGCTCCACCTGATGAGCGGTGGGACGCTCGGCGCGATGCCAGGCTACGAAGAGCGTCCCGGACAGATTGATATGCTGAAGGCAATCGTCCGCGCCTTCAACGGGCGCGAACACCTTATGATTGAAGCGGGCACGGGGGTCGGCAAGTCCCTTGCCTACCTGATCCCGTCCATTCTCTGGGCGGCGGCGAACGACACGACGGTTGTCGTCTCGACGGCGACGCGCAACCTGCAGAGCCAGTTGATTCACGCGGACATTCCGAAGGCCCTTCAGGTTCTTGGCGAGGAGGTGCGCGACAAGTTCCGCGTGGCCCTGCTGAAGGGGCGTGGCAACTACCTTTGCCTGCGGGAGGTCGGCGAGTTCTTCGCGGCGGGATACTGGACGATGACGGACGATGAGCAGTCCGAAATGCCGCGTTTCATTGACTGGCTCAAGTCCACACCCGACGGCGATCTCGATTCCTACGAGGGTTTGCCGCGCAGTCTGCTGACGTGTCCCGGCGAGGAATGTGGCGGAAGGAGGTGTCCCTACTACACGCGGTGCTTCGTCTACCGTGCGCGGAAGGCGGCGGCGGACGCTCATCTCGTGGTGGCGAACCACGCGCTCGTGCTTGCGGAGGCGACGGCTCCCGGCAGCGGAATCCTCCCGGCCTACGGGCGGCTCATACTCGACGAGGCCCACAACCTCGAATCCGTCGCCACGGAATACCTGAGTTCAGAGTTTTCGCTTCCGGCTCTCCTTCGCCTACTGAACAGGCTTCAGCGGCGTGGGCGCGGCAAAAGGGTGCGGCAGGGCGGAATTCTCTCGGTCGTGGAGCGTCAGGTGCAGAAGGGCGTGTTGGCGGGCGGCTCCATTGGCGAGCGCGTTGCACGGCTGTTGCGCGATGTCGCCTCCTCGACCGTGCGCATCATGAACGCGGCGGAGACCCTCGCCGACTTCGCTGAACAGTTGCTGCGGCCCGTGAAGGGCAAGGGGACGATGCTTCGCTATCGCGTTGCGGCGGACGGCGTCCGCAGTTATTCCCTGCATGGCGTCTTCAAGCCCTACGGCGGCAGCTGGGACGAGGACGCATTCTTCCGCGTGCAGACGGCGTTCGAGAACCAGATGGCCGAGATGGTGCACCTTCTGCACGACCTGCGCGATACGCTGAACACCTCCGCACCCGAAGGGGAGTTCAACTACTGCGCCGATCTGGCCGCGCAAATCTCCGGTGTGGCCGATGGACTCGTCGCGTTCGTGAACGAGACGAATGTCGTCCTGCGCGGCAATCTGGAAACGAACGCCTACTGGATTGAGCGGGTTCAGCGGGAGAAGTATCCCGCCTACATACGGCTTGTGGCCGCACCGCTCTCGGTGGCGGACAGTTTGCGGAAGTGCCTTTATGAGCCGAAGGACTCCGTAATCCTCTCGTCGGCCACGCTCCGCGTCGGGAACGACTTCAGGTACATGGCGCGGCGGCTCGGTTGTCGGGAGCGGTTTCAGGCATTGACGGCGACGAGCCCGTTCGACTACCTGCGCCAGTCGCTGGTGCTGGCGCCGGATTGTCTGCCAGATCCCGCCGCCGACCCCGTGCGCTATGCGGAGGCGCTCGCGAGCATGATGCGCGACCTCTTTTCGGCGACGCACGGACGTGCGCTCGTGCTCTTCACGAGTTATGAGATGATGAAGGCGGTGGCGGCTTGCGCCCGACCCGACCTTGCGGCTGCTGGTATTGAACTGCTCGTGCAGGGGGAGGGACTGAGCCGCGAGACGATGACCACCGCCCTGCGCCAGTCGGCGAACACGGTGCTTTTCGGGGCGCAGTCATTTTGGGAGGGCGTGGACGTGGCGGGCGAGGCTCTGTCGTGCGTCGTTCTTGCACGTCTGCCGTTTGCACAGGTCGGCGACCCCGTCGTCGAGGCGCGGGCGGAGAAAATCGACCGCGAGGGCGGCAGTTCGTTTCGGGACTACTCCCTGCCCGAAGCCGTCATCCGCTTCCGTCAGGGGTTCGGACGGCTCATCCGTACGCGGCGCGACCGCGGTATCGTGGTGATTACCGACCCCCGTATCGTCACGAAGAGTTATGGCGCGGTTTTCCGTCGTTCGATTCCGACGACCGTCCACACGGTAACCGACCTTCCCGACCTTCTCCGGCACGTGGGCGACTTCTTCGCCATTGCATAGGGGCGAAACTCCGCGTACTGCCTATTTCCGTGGTGCGGACTGTGCGCCCTCCCCGCAGGGCGCGAAGCGGATCTTCGCCATCTCCTCCGGCGTGAGGCGCGAGTTTGCCAGCGGTGCCGGATTCCTGAAGGTCGCGAACGCCGACGGGGTCGGGCGCACGACGGGAATCTCGAACGACTCGCCGAGGACGGGGTCGTTTACGACCTTACCGCCTTCCGCCACGATGATCTCACGCGCGAGCCGCTCGCACACGTCGACGAGTTCGGGGATGGTGTAGTCCGTGAACTCGAACTTCGTGTTCATGTCCAGCTTCGACGTGAAGCGTTCGGGCAGTTTCGAGAAGCCGACGGTCGTGAAGACGACGCCGGCGGCCGAGGAGGGGTTGCAGTCCGAGTCGAACCCGCCGCGACAGGCGATCTCAATTGTCTTGTCCAAGTCGCCGTTGCCCCAGAGGACACCGAGGAGAACCATCGCGCCGTTGAGCGGTGCGTCGATGATGCCGTCGGGAAGCTTCTTGCACGGGCCTTCGTAGTCGTATTTTCGGACAATCTTCGCCCAGGCCTTCTGCCAGTCCTTCGGGTCTTTGGCGTGCCAGGCGAGTAGGTCGCGCACCATCTCGGCGTAGCGGCTCTGCTCCGGAATCGCCGCGAGGGCCTCGCGCACGACGGCGACAAGGTTCGTCTCGAAGAACGCCGCGCAGTAGAGTGCGCCGATGAACTGCCCGCCGTAGAGCCCGTCCGCGTAGTTCATGATGCCGCCGAACTTCTCGCCGAGGCGGATGGCGGCCTGCGGGCAGCCGGGCGCGATGATGCCAGAGTAGTCGGCCTCGATCTGGTAGTCGATGTCGTTCGCGCAGGGATTGAGGCGCGGATTGGCGCTGTCGGGCGGCGCGATGCCCTTGCGCAGGAGGTTGCGTCCTTCTGCATTCGCGTGCCAGAGGCGGTATTGCGAGTTCGCGAAGTCGATTGCCGCCTGGCGCTGCGAAACGCCGTAGCCGTATGTCGCGAGCGTCTTGAGGAAGGTGATTTCAACATAGACGTCGTCCTGACCGAACGCCTCGGTGCTCATCTCCGGACGCCACGGCATCCACTTCTCCTCTGGGATAATCTTGTGGTTGAAATGGAACTCCGTCGGCGCACCCCACGAGACACCGGCGATTTGGCCGACCCACGCGGCCTTCATCTTGTCGCGATACGTCGCGAGCGACAGCCGCCGCGTGCCGTCCGCCCAAACGGTCGCGGCAATTCCGAGCGTCAGTGCAATGAGAATCAGTTTCTTCACTTTTCTTGTTCCTTTCTTGAACTGGATTACATATCTATCATATTATACCATACCTCGTGCCACTGGAGTTCACCCATTTTTCGTCGGTCAACTCCTTGTGCGGTGCGTGCGTATTTTTGGTATAATAGCGGCATAAACCGAAAGGAGACAATAGGTATGTTGGCAAACAGGCGTGATTTCTTCAAGGGTGCGGCGGCACTTGCGGCTGTCGGGGCGTTTTCGGGCAAGGCTCTTGCCCGCGGCGAAAAGCCGATGAACAACCCAATCTGGCTGATGACGAGCGCATTTCCGGGCGAGACCTTCGAGGACGTGCTGAGGCGCGCGAAGTCCGTTGGGGCGCAGGGTCTCGAACTCTGCGTGTTCCGTCGCGGTTCTGACCGCAAGGATCATACGGCGACCCACCTCGACTACGAGACGTTTGACCTTGAGGCCGCAAAGCGCGTCGTGGCGCGGTGCAACGAGGAGGGCCTGCGCGTGTCGGTCGGTGCCTACGACAACCTCATCGGCGGCAAGCCCGAGAATCAGATCCTGAATCAGGATCACGTGTTGAAACTCATCCGCATCGCCGCACTTCTCGGCGGTGACGCGAACGACGTCGTGTGCGGCACATTCGTCGGGTATGATGTGGCCCTTGGCAACGAAGACCGCGGCTTCGAGAAGAACCTCCTCAAGTTCAAGAAGGTGTTCACGCCCATTCTGAAGTATGCGAAGGATCTCGGTGTCACCGTTTGCATTGAGAACTGCCCGATGGAAGGCTGGCAGCCCGTCACCTCGACCGACTGCTACTGCAACCTGCCCGGCTGCCTCGCGGCTCGCAAGTTGATGTATGCGATTCTCGACGACGCGAGCGCCTTGAAAGAAACCTACGACCCCTCGCACGACGTGTGGCAGCACGTTGACCCGGTGGACGTGATCAACGCGATGGACTTTTCGAAACTGCGCCGCATCCACATCAAGGGGACGCGCAATCTGGCGACGGAATCCGCCGCGATTCACTGGGGGCGGCTCTATCCCGAGCAGACGGTCGATCCTGCGCTTGCGAAGAAGGCGGGCGTGCCGATTCCGGCGAACGAGTGGTCGCGCCTCAACTACGAGCCGCGTCTGCCGGGCTTCGGCGGCAGTGATTCGATGGACTGGTCGCACTTCCTGGAGAACCTGATGGCGAAGGGCTACAAGTTCCCGTTCGTGATTGAGAACGAGGGTTGCAACAGTTCGCACACGGGCAACATGGGTGCGACGCTGCAGGGCTTCAAGGCGACGATTCTCAACACCGCGCCGGTGATTTGGCCGCTCGGAAAGGACGGCTACGCATTCGATTCGTCGGTTCTCAAGCCGATGAAGATGACGCATACGACGGATCTGCCGGTCGTCTCGATGAAGGATCTGACCTGAGCGCGGCACTTTCGCGTGAAAACGGCCGGCCGAAATCCGTTTCGGATTTCGGCCGGTTGGTCTGACGGTTCGAACGCCGTCCGTTCGAGTTCCGAACGTCGGGAGTTGCTACGGTTTCCAGTTATGAGTTTGGCATCTGTTCTATCTATTGTTGTTCTTGCGGCGCTTGCCGTCGCGCCAACCGACCGTCTGGCGATGGCCGATCGCCTCTTCAACCGGGGGCAGTGGGTGGAGGCACGCACCGAATACGCGGCGCTCGCTGTGGAAAGTTCGCTGGCGGGCGACGGACTTCTCTACCGCTTGGCCGAGTGCGACCGTGCGCTTGGCAAGAAGGCGGCGGCGCGGCAGGAATACGGCGAACTCCTGGCGAAATATCCCGCGTCGGATCTCGCCGACCGTGCACGGCTGAACCGTGCGCTGGCGGGGACGACCGAGGAGCAGAATGCGGAACTGGCGGTCCTCGATTCTGACCGCGTGGAGAAGGGCATCCGTGCGTCCGCGCTCTATCACCTGGGCCTCAACACGGGTGACACGAACGTGCTGATGCGGTACATCGCCCTCGACCCGAAGGGGAGGAACGTCGCCTACGCGAAGTTGCGCCTCGCGCAGATCCTGCAGGCGTCGGCCAACGAGACGAGCGTTCGCAAGGCCGTCGAACTCTATCTCGATGTCGCCTTCGGCGGCGGCGACTACGCCGAGGAGGCCCTTTATCTCGCGGCGGGCGCGAGTTATCGTGGCAGACGCTATGGCGAGGCCGATTCGCTGATGCGCCGTTATCTGAACCGCCATCCGAAGGGGAAGTATGCGACGGAGGCGACCTACCTGAGCGCGTGGTGCAGTTATCTGACGGGACGGTATGCGGATGCGATTGCCATGTGCGGGGCGGTTCCGTCCGACGCGCCGCAGAAGATTCGCGATTCCATTGCCTACCTGAAGGCGAGCGCGACATACGCGACGCGGGGCGCGAAGGAAGCGAAGCCCATTTTCGAGGCCTATCTGCTTGACTATCCCCGTGGCGAATACCGGCAGCAGGCGGAAGCGTGGCTCGCGCGAATCGGCTTTCAGGAGGCGCGGGAAGCGAACGATGCGGTGAAGATGGTCGAATGCATGCGGAGGGTCGTCGCCTCATCCAGTGAGCCGACCGATCGACTGACGCTTGCGTGGGCCTACGAAAAGGCGGAACGCAAGGACGAGGCGGTTCGCGAATATCTTGAGGTTGCGAAGATTCATTCCAATACGGCGGCGGCGGCGGATGCGATGTTCCGCAAGGCGATGATGGATTTGCGCGAGGAACGCTGGGCGGCGGCGGATGTCGCCCTGCAGTCGGCTCTTCTGGGCAAACTCGACGACCGGCTGCGCCCCGAGGCGACCTACTGGCGCGGCGTTTCGGCGATTCGCCTGGGACATGAGGCGGAGGGCGCGGCCTTCCTGGCGAAGGCGCTCGAATCGAAACAACTCCCGCTGGAGGAGTCGCGTGAGGCCCGGCTTCTGATAGCGGACCACGACTTCAACGAGGGCCGCACCGAGGCGGCGAAGAAAGCCTATGCCCAACTCGTCCGCGAAGGCGCGGCGGAACGGATGAGCGCGGCGAAAATACTGGCCGTCGGCAAGTTGCTGTCGGGCGACGAGGCGAAGACGTGCGCGACGGCGCTCATCAAGATGGAACGCGCCGAATGGCGGCAGTGCGGCTATGCCCTGCTCGGCTTCACGGAAGAGGGCGAGGGCGCGTTCGTGGCGGCGGTGGAGGCCTACCGCAAGAGCCTCGCCGAGAAGTGTACGACGGAGGATATGGCAAAGGTCGCGTTGCGGCTGGGGACGCTTGAGACGCGCAACGAGGAGTGGGACGCGGCGGAAGCGACGCTCAAGCGCGCCGTCGAACTGAATGCGAAGGATGCCGCCGCTCGTGCCGAGGCGTATCTCCACCTGGCCGAGGTGTGCGTCGGGAAGGGGGATGTCGTCCATGCGCGTTCGTATGCGACCGTGGTGGCGGAACTTTTCGAGACGACGCCTTCCGCGCCGGCGGCCAAGGCCATCCTGAAAGCCCACCCCGAAACGGCGAAGGAGGGCAAATGATGATGCGAAACGCTGGATTTGGACACGACCTTCTGGTTGCCGCACTGATTGTTTCGGCGGTGGTGCACATCGGGCTGATGTTCTGGGCGAAGCCCCGTGTGATGACCCGCGTGACGGGAGGGATTGCACGGTTGACGCGGAAGGAGCCGATGACGGTCCTCGAGGCATCGCCGCGCCCCGACCCGGTGAAGATTGACGTGCTGGACGACCTGCCGGCGGAAAAGGAGGCTCCCGAAGTCGCCGAGACGATGGCGGCCCTGCCCGCATCGCAAACTGCCGCGCCCGAAGCCCAGCCGGAAGTCTCCGCAGTCCTGCCAGCCGCCGCCGCGATGCCCGAACTGCTGATGCGCCTGCGCCCCGGGGCGGACGCACCCGAACTGCCGCGCCCCGCGGCCGTGGAGGAGTCGCAGACGGGCGTCGCGCCGATGCGTATGCCGGACGAAGTGTCAATCCCGTCCGTCGCTTCCGTGCGGGAGGCCCTTCCCGTGCGGGCGGAAATGACGGCCCCGACCTTTGAAGCCCCCGTCTTTTCCGCAACGCCGGCACTGACGATTCCGACGGCGGCGGAATCCGCCGCGCCCGTTCTGCCCGTGGACGAGGCGACGGAGAAGCCGGCGTTCACGCCGCCGGCCGAGGTGATGGCCGAGGTGGACGAGAAGACGGTCGAACGGGAAAAGGCGGCGGTTCGCGACCTGATGGCCGCGCCTTCGGCGTTCGATCTCGCGTCGTCCGTTCGGACGGACCTCGCCCGGCAGACGGAGAAGGGGTTCACCTATTTTCGCGTCACCGTGAGGCCGAAGCCGAAACTGCCCGCCGTGCCGAAGGATGTCGTTATCCTGATTGATGCGTCGGGTTCGATTGGCAACGACCGGCTCGCGAGTTGCCGTGCGGCGGCGCGGCGAATCCTCAGGAGTTGCACGAATACGGGTGACCGCTTCAATCTCGTGGCCTTCCGCGACAAGTTCACCTACGCCTTCAGGTCGTGGCAGACGTGTTCCGCGACGAGTTTCGCCGCGAGTGACAAGTGGCTCTCTTCGCTCGCCGCACACGGCCGAACGGACGTCTTCGACACGATTTCATCCGTCCTAACCCTGCCGCGCGAGCCGACGCGCCCGCTGATCGCCCTCGTCGTGACGGACGGCGACGCGAACGTCGGCATCCGTGAGACGGCGCAGATTATCTCGAAGTTCTCCACGCTCAACGACGGACTCGTTTCGGTCTACATGTATGGCGTGAAGTCGTCGGCGAACCGCGAACTGATTGACGTGCTGACACGCGGCAATCGTGGCGAAAGTTTCATTTTCGACGGGTGGCTTCGCGCCCGTTCGGGCGAGGGCCTTGAAGCGCTTTCCGCCCGATTCCGCGACCCGATTCTCACGGACCTGCGCGTCGTCTTTGCCTCGACGTGTCCCGCCGAGGCATATCCGGCGCTCCTGAAGAACCTCTACCGCGACAATGCCGTCGAGATTGTCGGGCGGCTTCCAGCGGGGGCGACGGAGGTCGCGTTCTCCCTGCGCGGACTGGCGGGGGCGACGGCCTACGAAGGCTACTTCAGGCTTCCGCTCGACTCGGCGACGACCGACGCAACCCTCCCCGAACGCTGGAGCCGGGAACGCGCAATTGACGCGCAACTCCGCTGAACACGATGAACGCAGTTTGCAACTCCCTGCTGGTTCTGCCCGGACACCGAATCGAGTCGGGCGATATTTCGTATTGCGACGGGCGGATTGCCGCGATTTCGCTTCATCCCGTGTCGAATCCGACGCGGCTCGTCCTGCCGGGGCTCGTCAACTGCCACGGTCACACGCCGATGACGTTGGTGCGCGGCGTTGGGTCTGGGCTGCCGCTTCGGGACTGGCTTGAAAAGGCGATATTCCCCGTGGAAGCCCGTATGAAGCCCGCGCACATCGCGGCGGGAATGACGTGGGGCGCGATGGAAATGCTTGCGGGCGGAACGACGTGCGTCGCGGATATGTACGACTTCCCCGAAGCGGGCGGCGCGGCGCTTCGGCGGGTCGGCCTTCGCGCCCACCTCTGCCGCGTGGGACTCGCCATCTCCGAGACGGAGGAGATTCCGCCGGGTCGCCTCGCGGAGTGCGTCGCGTTTGTGCGCAACGGCGGTGGCGGTGCGGACGACCTGATTCGCCGCGACCTCTGCATTCACAGCGAATACCTGACGAACGAGCGGTTTTGCCGCGCCCTCGCGGAGGCGAACGGCGACATGAAACGGCCGGTTCACGTGCACGTCTCGGAGACGGAGCGCGAACACCGCGAGTGTCTGGCGCGGCACGGCAAGACCCCGATCGCCTACCTCGCCGAAACGGGGCTTCTCGACTTCGGCGGCTACGCGGCGCATTGCGTGTATTGTACGGATGACGACTTTCGGATTATGAGGGAACGGAACGTCTCGCTCGTCCACAATCCCTCCAGCAACATGAAACTCGGCAGCGGCTTCGCTCGTGTGGCGAGGGCGCGCGAACTTGGCGTGAACGTCGCCCTTGGGACGGACGGTTGTGCCTCGAACGACAACCTCGACCTCTTCGAGGAAATGCACCTCACCTCGCTGATTCACAAGGGGCTTGCACGCGACCCGACCGTGCTTTCGGCGTGGGACGTCGTCGACATGGCGACCGTCAACGGCGCACGGGCGCTGGGGCGGACTGACATTGGCGAACTCGTCGTTGGGAAGCGGGCCGACTTCTGCGTCGTCGATCTGTCGCGTCCGCATCTCGTGCCGTGCCTTGACGCGGCGAACTTGATTGTCCATTCGATGAAGGCTTCGGATGTCGTGACGACGGTCGTGGACGGGAAGGTTCTCTACGAGAACGGACGCTTCACGACGGTGGATGGCGAGCGGGCGAAGGCCGAACTCCTCTCCGCCGTGAGGGAAATCGGGCTATGACCGCATTCGTGGTTGCGATGGACTGCGAGGCGGAGTGCGTCATCCGCCATCTGGCGGACGCGACGGAATCGCGGCACTTCGGGCGGCGCGTCGTCGTCGGCAAGTTGAACGGAACGGATGACGCGGCGGTTGTCGTTTCGGGGGTCGGCAAGAGCAACGCCGCCGCCGCCACACAACTTGCGCTTTCGCTCTTCAATCCGCCGCGCATCGTCAACCTGGGCGTGGCCGGCGGCCTGCGTCCGTCAATGGCGGTTGGCGAGATCTACGCCGTCGAATCCGCCGTGGAGTACGACTTCGACCTTGCGACGCTCAACGGAACGGCGGTCGGAACGCTGAACGAGCGGCGGTCGCCCTACATTCCGCTGGTGGTCGGGAACGGCAACCGTCTGCCGACGGCGATTCTCGGTTCGGGCGACCGCTTCACGGATGACGGTGCGGATATCCCGATCCTGACGCGCCTTGGCGTCGCCCTGCGCGATATGGAGGGCGCGGCAATCGCACACGTCTGCGAGACGGCGGGCGTTCCCTGCCTGAGTTGGAAGTGCGTCAGCGACGTGCATGGCGGAAAACCCATGACGGGGCAGTACAAGGAGAACCTCGCCCTCTGCCTCGCCCGCCTCGCCGATTTCGCCGCGTCCGCGCCGTTCGTGGATTCGGATATGGTATAATACTGCCGTTCATGTTGCGAAGACTGTCGATATCGAGTTGGAGGTTCTTTCTGGCGGGGAAGGGCCTTTCGTTTCGTACGGGCAAGTATTTCGGCGAATCCATCCTTGTCGGCGTTGCCGTCGGCTTCGTCGTCGTGGCGTTCCGGTATCTGATTCAACTTGGTGACAGGTGGATTCTTGAAGGCATCGGCCACCACCATTCCCTTTCGCGCCTTTCGGACGGCGCGGCTTTCGTGAAGACGTCCCTCTCCCGCGAGATGCTGTCCGATCCGTACCGCTGGTTGCTCCTCTTCCTTCCGGCCGTCGGCGCGTTGCTCGGCTACCTGCTGATCCGCCGCTTTTCCAAGTTGGAGCACGCGCGCGGCACCGACAGCGCCATTCGGGCCTATCACCTGCGGAACGGCTACATCACGGGGACGGTCATTCCCGTGAAGTCCGTCGCGTCGGTTCTGACGGTCGCCTCGGGCGGTTCGGCGGGCTACGAAGGCCCGGTCACGCTGATTGGCGCGGCCTGCGGAAGCGTGATCGGGCGGCTTCTCAACCTGACGCTCCGGGCGCGGCGAATCCTGATGGCGGCGGGACTTGCGGCGGGCATCGGCGCGCTCTTCCAGGCCCCGCTCGCGGGGGCTTTGTTCGGGTTCGAGATCTTCTACTCGTCGAGCGACGTTGAGTACGAGACGCTGTTGCCGAGTTTCATCGCGTCCGCCGTGAGTTATACGATCTACGCCTGTTTCTTCGGCTGGGATTCGCTCTTCACGATGCCGCCCGACTGCGAATACACGAACGGGCTTCGCCTTTTCCCCTACTTCGTGCTTGCGATTGTGGTTGTCTTCGGCGCGCGGTTCTACATCAGTTTCTTCCGCATGATGGAGACGCGCTTCGGGGAGATGCGCCTGCCCGGCGCGGCGAAAGTCGTCCTCGGCGGGCTGGCGACGGGGCTGATCGGGTTCTTCGTGCCGGACGTGCTCGGGACGAGTTATTCGATCATCCAGGCGAGTTTCACGGCCGGGCAGAGCGAACTCTTCGCCGACTTCGGGCCGCTGACGATCGCCGGGTTCGTCTGCTTCTTCTTCATGAAGGCGATTGCCACGGCGTTCACCGTGGGTTCGGGCGGTTCGGGCGGCGTGTTCGCCCCGGCCCTCGTCTGCGGCGGGACGCTCGGCGCGGCGGTCGGGCTTTTCTTCGCGCGGGTGCTGCCCGCCTCGTTCGGCATCCACCCGGCGGCGTTCGCGCTCGTCGGCATGGCGGGCTTCCTCGCGAGCGCCATCCGCATCCCGATGACGGCGATCGTCATCGTCGCCGAGATTTCGGGCAACCATTCCCTTCTTCTTCCCGCGATGTGGGTCTGCGGCATCGCCTTCTGGCTCAACAGCGGCTGGTCGCTCTACCGCAGCCAGCCCCACTGCCGCGAATCCTCTCCGCTCCACGCCTATTGAGAAAGGGACGGTGGCATCGACCATGTTGGACTTCAGGGGCATTTCGGTTCACTACGGGCATCAGGACGTGCTGACGGACGTCACGTTCCGCGTCAACGGGGGCGACCGCGTGGGCGTGGTCGGCCCGAACGGGAGCGGGAAGTCCACGCTGTTCAGGATCGTGCTGGGCGAGATGTCCACGGACAGGGGCGAACTCATCGTCGAAGGAAGTCCGCGCATCGGCTGGACGCGGCAGAATCCCGAGCCGGACACGCCCGACGAGACGCTGATCGAATACGCGGTGCGCGGCATTCCGGGGCTTTCCGAGATGGAGGCCGAGATGCAGTCCCTCGAAGCCGACCTCGAAGACCCCGTGAAGATGGCGCGCTACGGCGAACTGCAGACGAAGTTCGAGCACCTCGGCGGCTACGACGTCGAGACTCGCGTGAAGGTTGCGCTCGGGGGACTTGGGTTTTCCGTGGAGGAGTTCGCGAAGCCGTTCAAGTCCTTTTCGGGCGGCTGGCGGATGCGTGCGGAACTGTCGCGGGTGTTGGCCTCGAAGCCCGACCTTCTTCTGCTCGACGAGCCGTCCAACTACCTCGACCTGCCGGCGGTGGACTGGCTGCAGAAGTTCCTGAAGGCGTATGACGGCACGCTGATGCTGATTTCGCACGACCGCTACCTGCTGCGGACGCTGACGAGCGTCATCGTGGAGGTCGATGCGGGCACGGCGACGCGCTACGAGGGAAACCTCGACTGGTATCTGCGCGAGCGCGAAGTCCGCTACGAGCACCTGAAGGCGGCGAAGGAAAACCAGGACCGCCACCGCGAGCAGCTCCAGCGGTTCGTCGACCGCTTCCGCGCCCAGGCGACGAAGGCGGCGCAGGCCCAGTCGCGGCAGAAGCTCATCGACAAGATCGACGAGGCGCGGATCGTGCTGCCCAGACGCTACACGAACTCGGGCCGGCTCCGGCTCGCCGAACCGCCGCCGAGCGGCATCGAGATGTTCCGCTGCGAAAACCTCGGCTTCTCCTACGCGGCGAATCCGCCGAAGTTCGTCTTCCGCGACGTCAACTTCAACGTCGCGCGCGGCGACAAGGTTGCGCTCATCGGCTACAACGGGCTCGGCAAGACGACGCTGATGCGCATCATCGCCGGGACGCGGCAACCGACGGAAGGGCGGGCGATCCTCGGCCACAACGTCGTCCCCGGCTACCTGTCGCAGGAGTTCGCCGAGACGATTCCGCCGGACGTGAGCGTCTACCGCAACGCGAAGAACGCGTGGGACGCGCACGGCGGCGGACCGGAAAAGGCGTTCCGCAACCAGCTCGGGGCGTTTGGGTTCGACGAGAACGACGTGGAGAAGCCGGCGGGGGTGCTGTCGGGCGGCGAGAAGATCCGCCTCGCCTTCCTGCGCCTGTTCCTCACCGCGCCGAACTTCCTGCTGCTGGACGAACCGACGACGCACCTCGACCTCGACGGCCGCCGCCTTCTTCAGGACGCGCTTCAGAAGTATTCGGGCACGATTCTGCTCGTCTCGCACGACATCGACTTCGTCCGGGCCGTGGCGACGAGCGTCCTCGAAATCACCCGCGAGGGCGTCCGCCAGTTCCCCGGCGGCTACGACTACTACTGCGAAAAGAAGGCGGAATTCGCGGCGAACCGGCCGAAGCCGGCGGAATCCGCCAAGCCGTCCGTCGCGGCGAATGCGGACGGACGGAAACTGACCTCGAAGGAACTGCGCAGGCGCCGCGCCGAGGAGCGCGCGAAGGTCGCGCCGAAGATGAAGGAACTGAAACGCCGCGTCGAAACGGCGGAGAGGAAGATCGACGAACTGCAGAAGGCGCTCGACGCCGCGTCCGCCGAACTCTTCAACCCGACCCCGACGACCGACTTCGCGGAGGTCAACCGCAAGGTTCGTACGCTTCAGTTCGAGATCGACCGCTACACGGCCGACTGGGAGGCGGCGGCGACGGAACTGGAGGCGTTGACGCGCGCGCAGGAGGAGGGGGGCGAACCGTGATGACTGCCATTCGAAATCGTGACTGCACGGTTGTCGTCGCCTCGTGCGACAGGTATGCCGACCTCCTGCCGCCGTTCTCGGCCCTGTGGCGGAAGTTCTGGCCGAACTGTCCGTTCGAGACGGCGCTCGTGACGGAGACGGCGCCGACGGAGAAACTGGCGTTCGACCGCGTTCTCGCCTGCGGGCGGGGCGGCACGTGGTGCTCTCGGCTCGTGACGGCGCTGGCGCAGGTCAAGACGCCTTATGTCCTGCTCCTGTGCGACGACTATTACCTGACCGCGTCGGTCGATACGGCCCTCGTCCTGCGGCGGCTGGAGCAGGCGAAGCGGTTCGACGCCGTCAACTTGAGGCTGATCCCGAACCCCGAGACGAAAGTTCCGTATCGGGAGGGGCTTCGCGAATACAGGAAGAACACGGCCTACTGCATCGCCACGCAGGCGGGTTTTTGGAACCGCGAGTTTCTCCTGAAGCTGGCGCACGGCAAGGCGAGCATTTGGGAATTCGAGCGGAAGGGCAGTTTCGACCTTGCGGACGAGGCGCGGCCGATTCTCGGCACGCCGACGAAGGAGTTCCCGTTCGTCGATGCCGTGCACAAGGGCTGCTGGGAGCCGTTCGGCGTGAAGGCCCTGAAGGAGAACGGGATCGGCTATGATTTCACGAGACGCGGATTGCCGTCCCTGCGTGTGCGGGCCGTCGAGGGCCTGAAGGGGCTTGTGTTCCGACTCGTGCCGACGACCCTGCTTGTCCGCGTGCAGAACGCGCTGGGCGCCGGGGCGAAGGAGAGGCCGTCGCAAGGGAACGGCGCATGAGAGTTCTTTTTGTCTCCAGTTCCCGAAGCCCCTGGTACGCGAAGGGGACGTCCGCCGCTGCGCATTTTGCCGCCGCGCCCTACAGCATCGACGCGATCGGCTATCATCTGGAGCGGCTCGGCTGGACGGTCGCGTGGCTCGGCTGGCGCGACACGGCGAACCCGTTCCACCTGGCGAAGGAGATTGATGCCTTCAGGCCCGACGTCGTCTACACCTATGGCTCGACGGCGGCCGTCTGGCCGATTTTCCTGAAGCGCGTCCTCTGCCGACACCGCCGCTTCGTCGTCGTGCACGGCTGGGACGACCCCTACGACCGCATTTGGAACGAGATGTTCGGCTGGCCCGGCAAGATCCTGATGCGCGGCATCCAGAAGTTCCTCGTCACGCGCTCGGACGCCGTCGTGACATTGAGCTACGCCTTGCAGAAGCTGGGGCGAACGTGGGGCGTTGCGTGCGCCTACATTCCGAACGGGGCCGACCCCGTCGACCGAAACGCCGTCCACGGCTCGATCCGGCTCGAAGGCCGATTCAAGCTCGTCTACACGGGCGACAAGGCGAAGTGGAAGCGGACGGAGGACGTCTGCCGCGCGATGAGGGCGCTCCCCCGCGACGTCAAGCTCTACATGACGGGACGCGAAGCGGCCTACCTGAAGCCCTACCTCTCCGACAACTGCATTTCGCTCGGCTGGCTCTCGAAGGACGAGCAGCGCTTCGTCATGAGCCAGGCGGACGCCTTCGTCTGTACGTCCAACCAGGACTGCAATGCCAAGCTGCAGGAATACCTCCGCTGGCAGAGGCCGATTCTCGCCCTGCACGGCGAGGCGGACAACTTCTTCGCGGACGGCGAGAACGCGCTTCTCGCGACGGACGGTGACTACGCGCCGCTCATCCGGCGCCTCGCGGACGACCCCGCCCTCTGCCGCCGTCTCGCCGACAACGCGGCGCGGCAGATCCCCGTCTACTCGTGGGCGGAAATCGCACAGCAGTTTGACGCCTACTTCAGGGGGCTTTTGGCGTGAGGCTTCTTTTCATCGACCATGCGTGCCACAAGGCGACGGCGTCGGCGGACTTCTTCGTCGAGATTCTGCGACGCGCGTTCGAGGTGACGCCCCTTTACTACACGAAATACTACCGCACGGGGGCCGAGGCGGCGATGCGAGGGCAGGACGGCGCGGTCGTCTGGGAGTTCCCCGTCTCGCGAAGCCGCTTCTACTTCCCCGGCAAGGTCAACGTCTTCGTGCCGATGTTCGACAACGAGTGGGGGAGCCTCTGGCAGTGGCGTCGTCTCGCCGCGAGCGGCATGGGCGTCGTCTCGTTCTGCGCGAAGGTCTCGCGGCACGCGCGGCGGTGCGGCGTCACGAACCTCCTCGACGTGCGCTACTTCCCCGACCCGGCGACGCTGCCGCAAGAGGCGGGCGACCCGAAGAAGGTCTTTCTCTGGGAGCGCGGCGGCGTCTCGCGCGCCCAGGCCGAGACGATGTTCCCGAAGGAGGACGGCTACGAGCTCGTCGTCAAGGGCGCGGGCGACTTTCTGCCGCGTGCCGAGCACCTGACGCGGATGGCGGCATGCGGCGTCGTCATCGCGCCGCGCCGCAAGGAGGGCATCGGCATGGCGTTTCTGGAGGCGATGGCGATGGGCAAGTGCGTCGTCGCGCATGACGACGCGACGATGAACGAGTACATCACCGACGGCGAAAGCGGCGTCCTCGTCGATTTCGACCGG
>CAVAHB010000012.1:0-17424 GCA_963588415.1 Faecalibacterium sp. CAG:74 | reverse complement strand
GCAACTGCACATCCACCAAACGAACAAGGAGTGAAACGAATGAAAACATCACGTTTCCCGAAAAAGTGGCTTGCGGCGACCCTCGGATTCGCCGCGCTCACGGCGGGCGCGGCGACTGCCGCAGCCCCCGACATAGCGGCGGCGCTTTCGGCGATGCCGAAGCGCCATCCACGACTTCTCGTGCGCGGTCAGGCGGACTTCGACGCCATTAATGCGCGGGCGAAGGCCGACCCGCTCATGGGCGAGTTTCGCGAAATCGTTCTCGCCACCGCCGAAGTCTGTCGCACGAATCCGCCCGTCCGCGGCATGAGCGGAATGCGCATGACGGGGCAGGATTCGTTCTCCGCATCCGCCGTCACGCTGGCGATGGCCTACCGTCTCACGGGCGACCGCCGCTTCGGCGAAGCCGTGCGCGACCAGATGCTTGCCGTCTCGGACTGGGTGGACTGGAATCCGAGCCACTATCTGGATGTCGCCGAAATGCTGATGGGCATGAGCATCGGCTACGACTGGGCGTATGACATTCTGACGGATGACGAGCGCACGAAGATCCGACGGGCGATGATTGAGAAGGGCTTCAACACACGGAACGTGAAAGGCTGGTGGAAGAAGGCCGCCAACAACTGGCCGCAGGTCTGCTGGGGCATGATCGGGCTCACGGCCGTCTCGATTGGCACGGAGGAACCGGAGACGGCGGCGACGATGCTCAATGAGATTCTAGCGAGTCTCCATCCGTGCCTTGCGGTCTATGCGCCGCACGGGGCGTATCCTGAAGGTCCCGGCTACTGGGGCTATGGAACGGGCTACTTCCTCTACATGATTGCGGCGTTCGATGCGGCGTTCGGGACGGACTTCGGTCTCTTCGACAAGCCCGGCATCGCCGAGACCGACCTGTTCATCAACGCGATGACGGGGCCGTCGGGGCGATTTTGGAACTTCTCGGACGGGCACTGGAAGCGCAATGTCAGGGTTTGCGACGCCTATCTGGCGAAGAAGACGGGCCGTCGGGGCATCCTCGCCTTCGACATCGACAACATTCGGCGGTTTCTGACGGACTCTGCAAAAAGCAAGATGGCGGACAGGGTCAAGGGCATCCGGAAGGTCGTCGAGATGTCGCCGTTCTGGCTCCTGTGGGGGGACTTCGGCGAGGTGAGCGCGGCGGATTCCGATTCGCTCGACTACGTTTCCGGCGGTCGCAACCCCGTCGTAATCCTGCGCTCCTCGCGCAATCCCGACGCGGCGTATTTCGGGCTCAAGGGCGGCAAAAGCTGTTATAACCACGGCCACATGGATCAGGGATCCATCCTTTGGGAGTCGGACGGCTGGCGGTGGGCGATGGACATCGGACCGCAGAACTACACGGAACTCGAGCAGACGGGCATCAACCTCTGGAACGTAAGCCAAACGGGCGACCGCTGGCGAATCTTCCGCATGAACAACCTGAGCCACAACCTCGTGACGGTGGACGAAAGACTTTTCTGCGTGACGGGGTTCTGCGATTTCGTCTCGACGCACTTTGACTCGAAGGTCGCGTCGGCGACGCTGGATCTTTCACCGGCGGTCTCGCCCTACGCCTCGCGGGGTGCGCGGCGCTGCACGCTGGACCGAAAGACGCGCATCGGCATCGTCGAGGACGGACTTGAGGGTCTGCGCCCCGGTGCGGCGGTTCGCTGGGCACTCGTTTCGGAGGCCCCCTACGCACGGATTCGCGAAAACGACCTCGTTCTCCAGAACTTCAGGGATGACAGCCTGATTCTCCGCCGCGAGACGCCCGAAACCGCCTCCTGGAATGCCGTGGACATGAGCTTCCGCCCGAATCCGTGGGACCGCCGCAACGACGGCTGGGTGCAATGCTCCTTTACGGTTTCCGCTTCGGAGGACGGCAAATACAAAAGCCGCGTCCTGCTTATACCCGGTCCGAAAAACGCGATTCTCGCGAACGAGGACGTGCGGCTCGAGGCGGTTCTCGGGTCGGATTCCGACTTCTTCGACCGCATGTACAAACTCAGGTACGGGACGAACATACCGGAGAAAATCGCGGAGGCGCAGTCCAACGCCGTCAGGCGAATTCTCTTCACCGGAAATCTGCGCAACCTAACGTGGGCGGGCGTTCAGAAACTGAAAGCCGCCGGCCCCAAGGTCTATCTTTCGGGCAGGGTCGGGGAAGCACTTCGCTATGCCGCGCTCGTCGGGGCGGACGGCGTGGTTGCGGAGAGGAAGGAGAGTCTCGAGGAGGCGGCATCGCGCATCGGCGCTCGATCCGTTACCTTCAATTTCATCACACCAAAAACACCAAAAAAAGGAGACAAATAACATGAAGCGGTTATTGCTTGCGATAGGCTTGGTTGGAGCGACCTCCGTTCGGGGGGAAGGGCGGGAAATCTACCTGACGGCGAGTGACACGACGGCATCGTCCGTCAACTCGGCCGGCCAGTGGTCGAGCGGCAAGGCCCCGGAGCCGGGCTACGACTACGTGGTCACCAACAATATTGCGCTTTACGTGCAGCCGAGTTCCTGGTCGGGAACGCACGTCTTCGGCGGCGACCGGCTGATCTTGCGCAATGCCAAGTCCTTCTCATGGCTCGGATCCGGCTCCACGCAGTGGCTGGATGTCAATCTCGCAATCGAGGGATCGACGCAACTCTGGCCGAACAACCATGGGCGCATCATCAATCTTCTGGGCACCCTGACCCTTGCCGAGGGGGCTTCCCTGAGGTGCGCGACAACTTGGGAGAATGCAGTCAGGGGCTTTTGCCTGCGTTCCAACATCTCGGGGTCTGGCACGCTTTTGATTTATCTTGCGCGCTACGACACGTCTAGCTACCCGAAACATTATTTCACACCTGAGAAGTTTTGTCGGCTTGAAGGCGACAATTCCGACTTTGCCGGACGCATTGTCGCCGGCGGATGCGGCAATCTCTACATCCTGTCGGAGGATTCCCTCGGTCGGGCGCCGGACGCATTTTCGGACGAGTGGCTGACGCTGCACGGAACGCACCTTTGCGTGACGAACGACGTCACGATCTCGTCCCAGACGCGGGGCATCTACTTTTCGAACGAGAAGCGGGTGAAGGTCGAGGGCTTGACGATGGAAGTGGGACATCCGGGGGGCGGTTTCGACGTGGCCGAGGGAAAGACGCTCACGATTTCCTCGCCGCTGAAGGCCGAAGGTCCGATCGTAAAGTATGGCGCAGGGACGCTCGTCCTTTCGATGCCGCTCGACAACGTGACCCATTCGGTCGTCGTCACGAACGGCAGTCTCGCGTTCGGCGGCACGGAGCAGGTCCTGTCAGTCCCGCTCACGGTTGCCGCGTCCGCCAGCCTGAAACTGGGCGACCGCGAGGCTTCCGTTCAAAGTCTCGTGATGGCGGCGGGAAGCCGAATTTCCCTCGATCTTGCGGGATGCGACGCCGCGACGCCAAGGCTGACGGTGACGGATGCGCTGACTCGGGAAGGCCGCTGCATTGCGCTGGATGTCGTCGGCGCGGGAACGCCCCGCGTACCCTATGCGCTGATTCGCGCACCGTTCGGGACGTTTGCGGATTGGCTTCGTCACGGGCGGATTTTTCTCGCCGAACCGTGGCGGGGGACGCTCGCGGTCGTCGACAATGGGGACAGAACCGAGACGCTGTCGCTGACATGTCAGGAAGCGGACAAGACCTATTATGCGGTTGAAGAGGGTCAGAAGTGCTTCATGACGGATGCCGTATGGAAGAAGAATCCGACGGATGCGGACGAATCGCCCTCCGTGGCGGCGGCCGACAACGTCTATGTCGCGGGCGTGACGGTCAATGGAAAGCAATACGGACTTCGTTCGAGCGTTGCGGGGACGTTTCCCGGCGATCGGCTCGTTCTGAAGGCCGCGCAATATACCAACAAAATCGGCAGCAATAAATCGGTCACGATTCCAGACTTCACGACCGTCGGGTCTTGCAGTCTTGGTTTTTCGAACGCCGGGAAGTTGATTCTGGACGGCGCGATGACGATCCTGCCGGATGCGGACGACGTCTCGGCGGTTGCGCTCAATTGCGACGGACGCAACGCCTATCGACCGCTGGAACTCCGATCGGATCTTTCGGGCTGCGGCACCATTGCCCTTGTCGGCGACATGCCGCCGCGCAACGAGTACAATCTGTATGGGCTGTATGGTGAAAATACGAATTTCGTCGGTCAGATCCGCGTGAGCGGACAGACGAATTTCTATTGCCGCATTGAGAAGGAGGAAAATCTCGGCGGCAATCCGGAGACATTCACCGCCGACGTCCTGCGCTTCAACGGCGGCGGACTTTCCGTTGCGCGGAATGTCACGCTCGACGATTCAAACCGCGGCATCTACCTGGACGGCACGGGCGGCATCGCCGGCGGGCATAACGAGAACGGGTGCTATTGGGCAAAAAGCGGCTACGTCGAGGCCGATCGCGTCTATCACGGCGGCGCGACGTTCAACACGACGGCGGCGGACGTGACACTCGTGGTGAACTGTCCGATTAGCGGCACGGGCGGCGTCTACATTCGGGCCTCCGGCACGGTTGCGCTCGGAGGAGCCAATTCGCACACGGGGACGAACGTCGTCCAGACGGGGACGCTACGGGTCGATTCCGCCACGGCCCTCGGCGCGGGCGCACTTGCGGTCTGGGAGAATGGTGTGCTGGAGATTGGCGTCGATGACGAAAAAATGCCGTACGGGCTTGAACTCGGCGACACCGTCACGTTTGCAATGGGTGCGAAAGTGACGCTGTCGGGCGTTGGGGAGGCTGAATTGCGGACGGGCCGTTTCACCGTGCCGCTTCTGCTGCTTGCCGTCGGTCAGACGCTGGATGTCTCGTCCATCCCGTTTTTCGCGCCGGAGGTTCGGGGCTATCGGGCGGGTCTGTCGTCGCGGCTGGTGACAGTCGGCGGTGTCGAACGCCAGTTTGTCGAGGCGACCTACAGGAAGAGCGGCTTCTCAATCATTCTCAGGTAAGCACCGGACGGCGACGTCTCGGGACTCCGGGTGGAGTCCCGAGACGAGAAGCGCATTGTCGAACTTGACATCGCGGCACGCCGCGCTCTCACGCAATCGTGACAGCCTGCGCCCCGGCCTTCGCCGTGACGTGAATCGTCGAACCGATCGGGTACTTCCCGGCAACGATCGCACGCGCAATCGGCGTTTCAAGGTCGCGTTGAATCGCCCGCTTCACGGGCCGCGCACCGTAGGCGGGGTCGTAGCCGTCCTTCGCAAGCACCTCAAGGGCCTTCGCGTCCACGTCGAGCGAAAGTTCCTGCTCGGCAAGCCGCTTCTCGAAGTCCTTGAGCTGGAGTTTCACGATTTCGCGAATCTGCGCCTGCGTCAGCGGCGAGAACTCCAGTATCTCGTCCAGTCGGTTCAGGAACTCAGGCCGGAACAAGTCCTTCAGCGTCTCACGCGGCGCGTTCGAGGTCATGATGATGACGGTGTTCTTGAAGGAGACCGTGCGCCCGTGGCTGTCGGTCAGCCGTCCGTCGTCCATCACCTGCAGGAGCAGGTTGAAGACGTCCGGATGGGCCTTCTCGATTTCATCGAGCAGCACGACCGAGAACTGTTTGCGCCGCACGGCCTCCGTCAGCTGCCCGCCCTCCTCGAAGCCGACGTAGCCCGGAGGTGCGCCGACGAGACGCGAGACGGCGAACTTCTCCATGTATTCGGACATGTCGAGCCGAACCATGGCGTTCTCGTCGTCGAACAGTTCCGCCGCAAGGGCCTTCGCGAGTTCCGTCTTTCCGACACCCGTCGGCCCGAGGAAGAGGAATGCCCCGATCGGACGCTGGCGGTTCTTGATGCCCGCCCGCGACCGCAGCACGGCATCCGCCACCGCATCGACGGCCTTGTCCTGGCCGATGACGCGCTCGTGGAGGATGTCCGCAAGGCGCACGAGTTTCTCGCGCTCGCCTTCCATCAGTTTCGTCACGGGAATGCCGCTCCAGCGCGACACGACCTCGGCGATTTCGTCCGCCGTCACCTCCTCGCGGAGCAACGCGCCGTCGGACTTCGCCCGCAGGTCTTCCTCGTGCTGTTTCAGTTTCTTCTCGAGTTCGGGTATCACGCCGTATTTCAGCCGCGCCGCCGTCTCGTTGTCGCCCCGCGTCAGGGCCATCTCGTAGCGGTTCTTCTCCTCCTCAAGACGGTTGCGGACGCGCCGCACGTCTTCGAGCGCGCTCTTCTCCTCCTTCCACTGCGCGGTCATCTTGTCGGACTTGCCCTTCAGGTCCTTCAGTTCGTCCTGCAGTTCGACGAGCCGCTTCTTCGAGGCCTCGTCCTTTTCCTTCTTCAGGGCGATTTCCTCGATCTCAAGCCGCCGCACGTGACGCGAAATCTCGTCGAGTTCCTGCGGACACGAGTCCATCTCCGTGCGGATTCGCGCACACGCCTCGTCCAGCAGGTCAATCGCCTTGTCGGGCAGGAACCTGTCCTGGATGTAGCGCGACGACAGCACGACCGCACTCACGAGCGCCTCGTCGCGGATATGCACGTTGTGGTATTTCTCGAAGCGTTCCTTGATGCCGCGCAAGATTGAAATCGCGTCTTCTTCGGAGGGCGGCTCGACCATGACCGGCTGGAAGCGCCGCTCGAGCGCCGCGTCCTTTTCGATGTACTTGCGGTATTCGTCGAGGGTCGTCGCGCCCACGCAGTGCAGTTCGCCGCGCGCCAGCATCGGCTTCAGCATATTGCCCGCGTCGGACGAGCCTTCCGTCTTGCCCGCGCCCACGATGGTGTGGATCTCGTCGATGAAGAGGATGATCTTTCCCTCCGACTCCTTGATCTTCTTGAGCACGGCTTTCAGCCGTTCCTCGAACTGGCCACGGTACATCGCGCCCGCCATCAGGGCCGTCATGTCGAGCGAAAAGACCGTGCGGTCCTTCAGGCCGTCCGGCACGTCCCCCCGGTTGATGCGCTGGGCGAGTCCCTCGACGATCGCCGTCTTGCCCACGCCCGGCTCGCCAATCAGGACGGGGTTGTTCTTCGTCTTGCGCGACAAGATGCGAATCACGTCCCGAATCTCGGTATCGCGACCGATGACGGGGTCGAGCTTGCCCGCCCGTGCGAGGGCGGTCAGATCCGTGCCGTACTTCTCAAGGCACTTCTCATTGTCTTCCGGTGGTTCATAACTTGCGTTCATATCTTATTCTCCTTCGTGGAGGGTCGCTCCACACGACGCAAGTGAGCATAGCGCGTGCCAACGCCCCGCCAGCCGTCCGCACCCCGCCTTCACACCTTGAAATGGGACATTCCGTCCCATCCGTGCGGAGATGTCGCACTCTTCATCCAGCGTTTCGCGCCGCGCACCCGCCCATTCTCCGACGCTCTTTCCGCCGAATTGAACGCCAACCGCCCGCCAATCCTCACATGGCGCGGAGGATGACGCCCTTGAGGTAAAGTCCCTCCGGGAAGTTGAGCGCCACGGGGTGATCCACGCCCTGCCGTGTCCGTGCAATCATCTGGAAGTCGCGCCCCGCGTCCTCGGCGGCCTCGGCGAGAATCTTGTCGAAGAGTTCCGCCGTCATCGCGCCCGAACAGGAGAAGGTCGCGAGCATGCCGTTCGGCCTGAGGAGTTTCATCGCGAGGAGGTTGATGTCCTTGTAGCCTCGCGCCGCCTTCATCACCTGGGAGCGCGCTTCCGCGAACTTCGGCGGGTCGAGCACGATCAGGTCGAACTGCCGCCCCGCGTCGCGGCAGGTTCGCAAATACTTGAAGACGTCCGCCTCGACGTAGTCCATCCGTGTCGCATCGCACGGCGAGAGCGCGGCGTTTCGCTCCGCGAGTTCGAGCGCGTCGTGGGAAATATCGACCTGCGTGACCGAGGCCGCGCCGTTCGCCCGCGCGTAAAGCCCGAATCCGCCCGTGTAGGCGAAGCAGTTCAGCACGTCCGCACCCTTCGCAAGCGCCCCGACCGTCCGCCGCGCCTCGCGCTGGTCGAGGTAGAAGCCCGTCTTATGACCCTTGCGCACGTCCACGAGAAACCTGACGGGGCCTTCCGCGATCTCGACGAGTTCGGGCGGTTCCGCACCCGCCAGCACGGCAAAACCCTCCTCCGTCGGAAGCCCCTCCTTCTTCCGCGCGTCCGCGTCGCGGCGTTCGCACACGCCCGAACAGTTCGGGACGCACGCCATCAGCGTCTCGGCGACCGTCCGCTTCCAGTGTTCCGCACCCGCGCTCGTGAACTGGCAGACGACCCACCCGGCGTAGCAGTCGGCCACCACGCCCGGCAGTGCGTCGCTTTCGGCGTTGACGAGCCGCAGGGCGTTTGTCGTCCCCGCCGCGAAGAAGTCCGCCCGCCGCGCCACCGAGGCCGCGACGCGCGAAGCGACGAACGCCGCGTCCGGCACGGACTTCGCGTCAAAGGAAAGCATCCGCACCCGAATCTGCGAAAGGGGCGAGAAACTGCCGTAACCGAGCGTTTCGCCGGTCGCCGAGCGGACTTCCACCGTCTCGCCCGCGTCCGCCGCGCCTTCCGCAATCGCACCCGAGAAGATCCACGGATGCCGCCGCTTGAGGGAGCGTTCGCGCCCCGGCTTGAGAATGACCACGTTCATCTGCCTTCGCCCTACCGCACGCGCCTGATTGCGCCGAACTTGCAGACCTGCCCGCACTGCTTGCAGCCCGCGCAGAGGTTCGGGTCGATTACCATCTGGAACGCGCCCGGACGCAACTCCGCCCCGCGCGTCATCGCCGGACACCCCATCTTGAAGCACGCCCCGCAGGCGCGGCACTTCTCGGAATCAACCTCGCAAAGCCCTTCCTTCGTCAGTTTTGCCGCGATTCGGCACGGCGCGTAGGCGATGATGAGTGCGCCTTCATCACCGTCCATCGCGTCCTTCAGAACCTTCTCGAGTTCCGCCAGGTCGTCCGCCGAGACTTTCACGACCTTCCTGTAGCCCATGGCCTTCGCGATGTCGCCGATTTCCGTCACGGGCGCGGGGTCGCCCGTCAGGGTCTTGCCCGTGCCGGGGTTGTCCTGGTGGCCCGTCATCGCGGTGATGCGGTTGTCGAGCACGACCGTCGTGACGGGCGTGCCGTTGTAGAGGGCGGAAAGAATGCCCGTCATGCCGCTGTGGAAGAAGGTGGAATCGCCCAGAACCGCGCAGATGCGCCCCTTCAGCCCCGCCTTGCGCATACCCGCCGCGTTGCCGATCGAAGCCCCCATGCAAATCGTCGAATCCATCGCGCTGAGCGGGGGGAACGCACCGAGCGTGTAGCACCCGATGTCGCCCGTCACGGTCGCCTTCAGCTTCGACAGCACGTAGAAGACGCCGCGGTGACCGCACCCCGCGCACAGCACCGGCGGGCGCGTCGGCAGCGTCGGATCGGGCTGTGCCGACTTCGCTTCGGGCACGTCGCCGAGTAGTTCGTGACGCAGGTTCTGCAACCGGTCGGCGTTCAGTTCGAGCATGTTCAGCTCGGTCTCGTGCGCGACAACCTTCAGTCCGAGGGCCTTCACCTGCTCCTCAAGGAACGGGTCCAGTTCCTCGACGACGAGCAGACGCTCCACGCCCTTCGCGAAGTCCTCCACAAGGGCCTTCGGGAGCGGATTCGTCCAGCCGAGTTTCAGAATCGTGTATTCGGGGAAGATTTCGCGCACGTATTGGAAGGCGACCGCCGACGTGATGATGCCCAGTTCCTTCCTGCCGGGAATGACGCGGTTCAACTTCGATTCGCACGCCGCCTTTTCCATCGCATGCGTCCGCTCCTGCGCGGCAAGCCGGTGACCGCGCGCGAACATTGGCACGGGAATCGTCTTGCGGATGTTCTTCACGTAGGGGATGAGTTCACGCGGCTTCGGGTTGAAGTCGCCGAGATCCACGAGCGATGCGGAATGGCTCGTGCGCGTCGTCAGGCGGACGATTGCCGGGACCTGGAACTCCTCGGAGACCTCAAAAGCCTCGCGCACCATGTCGTAGGCTTCCTGACTGTCAGCCGGCTCAAAGAGCGGCGCACGGGCAAACTTCGCCAAATTGCGGTTGTCCTGCTCGTTTTGAGAAGAATGCATGCCGGGGTCGTCCGCCGAGATAATTACCATCCCGCCCGTCGCGCCGACGTAGGTGAAGGTCATCAGGGGATCCATCGCCACGTTGAGCCCGACGTGCTTCATCGCCGTGAGGGCGCGCGCACCCGCCATCGAAGCCCCGATCGCCGTCTCCATCGCCACCTTCTCGTTCACCGCCCATTCGCACCGCACGGTATCCTTGAACTTCGCGATGTTCTCGAGAATCTCCGTCGAGGGCGTTCCCGGATAGGCCGACGCCACCACGCACCCCGCCTGCGCCGCCGCGTGGGCGACCGCCTCATTCGCACTGAGGAACTTCTTCATGACACTTGTTTCTCCTTCGTTGTCCTTGTCCTTACCTTGAACGATACATTATACCATTTTTGCGTCCCGCTGGTAAGGCCGCGACCCGAAGAAGGCTCTGGCCGCCGGCATCCGCCCGAGTTCCGCGTCACTTTCTCCCGGCGGCCGCCCGGAACGAGCGGAAGTAGGAACCCTTCGCGTCAAGGCCTTCGGCCAGCGTCTGGAGGTGCAGGTAGGAAAGCCCGAACGGCGGCATCTCGCGGATTGCCGCCGTGGCGATCTCGCGCCCGTCGCAGGTCAGCGCGGCGCGTCCCGCGTCGCCGTCCCACGTGCAGCGCAACTTGTGCCAACCCGCACCCAGCGTCCCCTTCTCGACCCTCCACGACACGGGCGAGCGCGGCGGATTGAACTCGTCGCACGGGTTCATCCAGTGGTCGCTCAACGACAGCCGGAAGCCCTCGCCGTCGATGCGGCAGTCGAGTTCGACTTCGCCGCGCCGCGCGGCGGGGAAGTTCCAGACCACGCCCTGCCGGTCCGAGACGAGGCGCGGGTCGGGGATGCGACAGAGCTGCAGAACCTCGCGGACGCTTCCCTTGCCCGCATCCGTGTCGGGGTCGCGCATCAGGACGGCGCCGGGCAGACGATTCCACGCGCAGTGTCCCGCCCAGCCGCGCCAGCCGCCCGACATCGACTTCAGGTAGAGATGATTCGAGAGTCCGGCGAGTCCATGGCGGAAGTCCTCGGTGCGCCCCGTCTCAAGCAGCCAGTCGGGGTCGAGCCGCGCAATCCGCCGTGCGGACGAGTTCTGCCCGTAGGCGATCAGCACCGTGCCGTCGCGCAGTTCGATCGCCTGCGTCTGGTGTACCGACTTGTCGTGCTCGTCGTCCGGGTTGTTGCCAAGTTCGCGGAAGTCCGCCGCATTGCGCCACTCGGTCAGGGCGATCTCGCGAAAGCCCCGCCACGTACGCCCGTCGTCATTCGAAATCGCCGCGTGGAGCGCATCGCGGTTGGTGAAGACGGTCTCCCAGACGCCGTCGAGTTCGGCGGTCGAGAGTTCGGGATATTCCGCGGCGGCGCGCGTCGGCAGCGGCACAGTGTTGTTCCAGACGAACAGGAGCCGCCCGTCCTTCAGGAGGAAGAGGTAGGGCATCGTGTTCGTCGCCCAGAACGCGGGGCCCTCGCGCGGTTCGCTCCACGTCTCGCCGCCGTCCCGCGACTCGGTGAACACATGGTGGCCGCCGCTCGTGCGCAGGGCGACGAGCAGCGAACCGTCGCTCCGCTCGATGACGGAAGGCTCGCAGCCGTCGTTGTACCAGCGCGGGCGCAGGTCGCCCGGCCCCTTGCGCGGCACGCCCTTCACCGTCGGAAGCGGGATTCGTCGCCACGTGTCGCCGTCGTCGTCCGACAGGGCGACCGCCGCGCGGTAGCACGCGCCGTCTTCGCACCTCACGACCGAAAACGCCGCGACCCACCGCCGCCGCGACTTCATTGCCATCAGCTGGCGCAGTTCTTGGCCGTGCCAGCCCATGCGGCGGCGTTCGGGTTTTGTGTCGCCCGGCCCCGTCTTCGAGCGCACGAACACCGTCTCGAGGGAGGGACCCTCGGCGGTGAAGTAGATCCACTCGTCGCGCCACGGGCTCTTCACCATCGCGCCGACGTCGCCGCGTTCGGCGACGTGGAACGTCCAGTTCGTCCCCTCGTCCCGCGAGGCGACGTAGACGCACCGCCGTTCGCCGCCGACCGTCTTCCAGCCGTAGTGGCGGATTTCGCCCGTCGCCGTGCGGCAGAAGTCGCGCGCGGCGGCGGCGGGCGGCACGGCGACGACCTTTGGGGCTTCCGCCGCCACGGCGGCGAGACCCGCCGTCCCGGCGAGCAGGGCTGAAACGATTGTCTTCTTCATCTGTCTTTTCCTTTCTCTACTTGTTCCCGTCGATGCCTTCCGCCGTTCGCGTCTCGACGTTCCCGTAGGCGCGGACGTTCGTCGCCTCATCGACGCGGATGCCGCCCGCCTCCGGCAGAAGCGCGTAGGGCGACTTCCCGTCGAAGGCGGTGCGGTTGTTCCGCACGACGACCCCGTCGCCGTTGAAGGCGTTGACGAGATACCCGCGCGGATTGACGAATTCGTTGTTCTCCACGAGAAGCCGCCCGACGGCGCCGCCCCACGGACGCACGTCGAGCGCACCCTTCGCCGCGCACATCTCCTCGTATTGCCGGCGCAGAACCTCGTCGTAGATCGGCGCCACGCCACTTTCCGGCCAGCCGCGGTGGCTCGGAATGCGCAGACCGAGGAAAATCTGCGACGAGACGCCCTGGACCTCGAAGGCGGCGGCGCAGTTCCTGAACGCGCAGCCGCGCACGACGACGTTGGTCGCGCCCATGCCCTCGCACCAGACGTTCGGCGTGTAGCAGGTCTGGAAGCGCAGGGGCGCGCCGGAAATCTCCTCGAACCGGCAGCCGTCGAACGTGACGTTGTTCGCGAGAATCAGGTTCCGCGCCCACGGTGCGCGGTGGAAGCGGCAGTTCCTGAACAGCAGGTTGTCCGTCGAGTATTCGCGGTCGTAGACGACGAAGAGCCGTCCCGTCTGCTTCGGCAGGGGTCTGTCGACCGTGATTGAGCCGTAGTCGAGCGCGACGACCCTGCCCTTCCAGCCCGTCGGCTCGTAGTTCTCCTGCATGAGTTCAATCGTATGCCCGACCGCCGCGCCCAGATACGGCGTGCCCCCCGGGTTGACGACGCGCAGGAACCGCTCGCCCTCGCGCCGCGCGATTCCGGTGCAGTCGTGGAAGTTCACGCAGTCGTCGTTGTTGAGCGTCCATTCGCAGTCCGTGAACTTGAAGAAGCCCCGCGACCGGCGGCAGTGCGTACCGTCCGACGTGGAGGTGACGGGACGCGGGCCGTGCCAGCCGAAGCCGGCGGCCTTCGCCTCGGCCTCCGTCGGCGGCGCGAGGCGGAAGCCCTCGAACGCAAGATGGTGCATCCCCTCGCCGATGCCGACCCCGTGCCCGCGCGCGCTCCACAGCCGCACGTTCCGCATCGTCACGTGTTCGCTTGCCGCGAGGTCGAGTCCGCTCATGCCGTAGTAGTGGTGCGAGACGGCGAAGACCTCGCCCTCGTAGATGTAGGTGCACGCGCCCCGGTTCTTGCCCTTCGTGAACCGCAGGTTCGCGTCCCCGCCGTGCGGGCGGTCGGGCTGCGCGACCCAGACCCAGACGCGCAGCGTGTTCGGCGAGATCCACTCGTTCTTGCTGCCGAACGCGCCGCCGCCCATTTCGCAGTAGACGCGGCATCCTCGCCCGTCCAGCCGCCCCTTCGGCATGATGAGCTGAACCGGCACGGGGTTCGGGTAGAGCGGATAGCGCTCGTAGCCGTCGAGCCGGAAGTCGACGTAGGATTCGCCCTCCCGCTCGTCGAGGTGCTTCCCGACCACGCGCCCCCAGAACGCCAGCGGATGCCGGTCCCAGTCCCAGTCGCACGTGAGGTCCGTGACGAGCGTCCGCCGGCTGTTGACGACCCTGAGGTTGGCGCACTCCCCGACGGCGTATTCGCCCTTCTTCGCGTCCCAGTCGTTCGGCAGCTTGCGCCAGAAGACGAGCACCGCCCCCCTTCCGTCGAGCGTGAAGTCCTCAAGCCCGTCGATCTCCACGCCCTTCGGCCCGAAGCACCGGTACGTGCCGGGCGCGAGGACGAGGCGGGCGGCCTTGCGTTCGCGGCAGACCGCCAGCGCGCGGTTGATGGCCGCCGCGTTGTCATCGTTCGTCGTCGAGAACCCGTAGTCCGCCGCAAGGACGGTTTCGCCCGCCGTCTTGCGCGGCAGTTCGACCTCGAAGTCGGGACATCCCGTCGGTTCCGCCATCGCCGGCGCGGCGTAGGCGACGCACGCGGACAGCAGAACCGCCGCACGGAAAAACGCATTCTTCATCTCTCTTCTTCCTCTGTGTTAAAAAAACCGACTGCCATTTTTAGGTTCAGCCCGCGAACGTCAGCGCAATGGCCGGAACGCCCCTGCCGCCTTCCGCCACCGCCGCCTTCAGGGCCGCAACGTCGAGCCGCAGGTTTCCTTCCGCCGCGACCGCCTCGGCCCGCGCGGTCTTTCCGGACGCGAGGTCGCGCACGGCGACGGCGACGCGCCCCGCCTCCCCTCCGAACGGGACGAGCACGGTTCGCGGTTCGCCGAAGATCGCGAGCGGCGCACCGGCGGCAACCGGCGCGGCCAGCGCAATCTCGACGGGCGGCGTTTCGAACTTCCGCCCGGCGCGAATCCGCGCCAGCGTGCCGACCGCCGTCGCGCCGTCGGGATGCCGCCCCGCGACGACGAACGGCCGTCCCTCGCCGAGCGGCCTGACCTTCGGCAGCGCAAGCCCGCGCGCCACGACGGCCGGGGCGCGCTGCGTCACCGTCCGCTCCCAGACGTCCCGATACCAGTTCTCCTCCTTCGCGAAGCGATAGGTCTCGGCGAGCGTCTCGTCCGACGCGACGGTCTCGAAGCCCTTCGTTCCGCCGAACGGCGGCGCAATGCGGTGCCAGTTCAGCGCGGCCTGGCACTCGCCGAACGCGGCGGCGTCAAGATTGCCGTCCATCGGGCGCATGATGCCGAGCGCGTGGCCCAGAACGGCCCCGATCACGGGAACGTCCTCAACGTTCAGGATCGTCCTCAGGCCGTGCTTGTCGATCAGCCGCGCATAGACGACGGCGCGGTCGAGCGTCGAGACGTTGTCGAGCGGGGAGAGGATGTCGTAGGTGCGGATTACGTCCGAGAAGCGGAAGCGCTCCACGAGAGCCGGGTCGTCGATGTTCACCTCGACGCGCCCCGACCCCTTGAAGACGCCCTTGCCGTCGCTCCAGTCCAGCCACTGCGTGTTGATCGGGCCCATCGCGAACGGACAGTGCTCGACCGTGAGTTCGGGGCAGATCTCGCGGACGACCCGCGAGACCATCGAGCGGAATCCGTTGTTGTCCCGTGCGCCCCAGTCGACCTTCCAGTAGCGGATGCCGGCGCGGGCCGAGAGTTCGACCCTCTGGCGGTAGAAGTCCTCCACGCCGTCCTTGAACGAGCCGTTCCGGTCGCCGTGCCGCTGCGCGGCAATCCAGAGTCCCGCGCCCTGCCACCCGGCGTCGCGCAGCCGCGCGTTGATCGCCGTCAGCCGTTCGAGCGGCGTGCCGCCGCAGCCGGGGAAGCGCTCCGGCCACGGTTCGAGCAGGCCGAACCGCTCGAGGTTCTTCCCGGGGTGCGTGCCGTAGGGCACGTCCCACCCGTCGTCCAGCATCAGGAACATTCCCGACCGCATCCCGGGGCACATCCGCGTCGCCCAGCCGTCCTTGCCGAACAGCAGGCGTTCGTTGATGTTGTTGCGGGCGAGGAACGCCCCCTGGTCGCCCGCGAGGGACGTTTTCTCGGTGCGCGGCTCGTTCGCCGCGAGGAGGTTCTGGGTCGTCCACGAGCACCAGTAGTCGGGGATGCGCTTGGGTTCGTCGGGGGAAGCGAAGCCCCTGACCGCCGGCCAGCAGGCGGCGGCGGACGAGAGGACGAGGAATTCACGGCGCGTCAGTGCGTTCGTCATGTCGATGTTCTTTCCTTTTCTTCCGTTTTATCTCACGCGGATTGCGAAGCCCGAATGTTCGGCGAACGATTCGCCGGAAACCTGCAGCCCCGTCCACAGGGCCTGCGCGTCGGACGAGGACGAGTAGAACTGGCCCGTGAGCGTCCGGCCCGTCGCGGTGACCGTCGTCTGGCAGTATTCGCCGCCCGCAACCGTCATCCACGCCTTCCCGGACGTCGCCGGCGAGACGCGGATCTCGCTCCCGACGGTGAACACGCACGGCGCAAGCCCGTAGAAGGTGAGCGTGTAGGTCGTCCCCTTCACGAGGCCCGAAAGCGTCCAGTTCACGACGTTGGCGGTGGAGGCGCTGGCGACGCCGTCGCCGTAGAGGGCGCACGCGGAATCGTCCGCCGTCCCGGTTGCGAGCGAAGTCCCCTCGTCGATCGGCGCGAGTTCGAGTTTCACCCCGGTGAGTTTGCCGTCCATCTGCCGCGTCGAATCGAAGCGCGCCACCGTCGCGCCGGCGGCGACGGCGAAGCGGTTCCAGCGGGCGGTGTCGGCGAAGCCCTCGACGCCGCGCCCCGCATAGCCTTCCGCGCCCGGTGCGCCGAAGTCGAAGGCGACGACGCTCGGGAAGGCGTCGATGTCGTCCTTCGCCACCGTCAGCCGCGCCGTCATGTCGGCCATGTAGTTCGTCTCCCGCGATGCCGCCGTCGGGCCCGCCGCGAACCACAGCGTCTCGCCCTTGCGCAGCCAGAGCCGGCCCGCGTCCATGCCCATGCCCGTGCCGGCCGCCGCGCTCGTCGTGTTGTGGAACGTGCCGTAGCGGTGGATCTGCCCGTCCTCCGCGAGCAGCACCGCGCCCTCGAGCGTGGGCGCCGTTCCCCACTGCCCCGAATGCGCCCCGACGTGGGCCATGAAACCCGACGTGCGGTAAAGCCCGTCCGCCGGCGCCGTCCACCCGATCTTGACGTGCGAGAACTCGGTGTCGCTCTTGTGCCGTCCGGGGAAGAGCTTGAACGTGTCGTCTTCCCCCGTGCCCCCGGAAATCCAGGGATATTTGGAATAATTGCTGAGGGTCATGTACCACTTGCGGGTCGAATTGTCCTTGTCTACGTATTTCATCGGGACGAATGCGTCGAAGAGGCCGTTCGTCGCCGCGCCGAGGCGGATGCCCGTGCCGTCCGCGAACGACATCTCCCTCGCCGTGGGCGTGTCGGAGCTGCAGATCGCCTTCAGCGCGTCGTTCACGCGCCAGACCGCCGCGTCGCCCGACGTCCCGAGTTGCGAGACCTCGAAGTCCATCGACGAATGGCAGCAGTGGTTGCTCCAGTCGGCGGCGACCCGTATCCACAGCTCGATTGATTCGCCCGAACGGCACGCGACCGACGCCTGCGCGAAGTCGAAGACCATGCCGCGCCCGGTGTCCGAATAGAGCGTCCGCCCGCCGCAGCGCAGTTCGACCGTCAGCTTGTCGGGCCGGCTGCCCCACGAGATGACGTCGTCGCCCGCCCAGTGCCGGAGGAAGCCGCCGACCGCATACGTCCCCGTCTCGAACGGCGTGAAGGAGATGACGTGCCAC
>CAVAHB010000011.1:0-3058 GCA_963588415.1 Faecalibacterium sp. CAG:74 | reverse complement strand
GGATGGCACGACGACGGCGAAAGCAGCCAAGAACTGCACGATTTATGCCAATCCGGCGAAGGGATGGGACGGCGTGAGTTCGGGGTGCGCCGACTGGGCACCGGCGACGCTGACGACTGCGGAGGACTCCGTCAAGCCGAAGAAGTGCTTCGGGGTCTACCGCGAGGATTCGCGCAAGGCGTGGCTCGTCGCGAACAGCGCCGGCCACGTTCCCTTCCGCATCATCATTCGGTAGGTGCGCCTTCGAACCGGAGGGGTTAGGGGGCTTCGGCAATCATACGGCTACCAGATTGGCGAAGCAATCATTTCGATTTGCTGATTTTGTCAATATACCGCACGAGCGCGGCACGCAGCGCACGGGTCTCCGGCAGGTCTGCGCAGGCATCGAGGTCGATTGCCGAGACGACCAGCCGTCCCCTCCCGCGCCGCTTTTCCCAGATCACGCCAAGCCGGTGATTTCGGGCGACGTTGTCAATCCCCTGCACGATGATCTGCGCCGTCGGGTCGTCATCCAGAACGACGTTCACGCCGTGCAGGATCAGGTTTCGCCACTGCTGGTCGGAGTGGAAGGATGTCGGAAACCCATCCAGCGCCGGATGATTGGATTCAACCAGCAGACCCAGCGTCCCCGGGGCAGGGGGCTTTCCATGGTCCTCGCAGACAAACTTGAACATGGGCCAGTTCCAGAAGTCCGCCGCGAAGAAACCGGGGATTGCATTCGTCGGTGCGTTCTCTCTCGTGAGAATGCAGAATCCCGTCTCGCCCGCGTCAAGAAGCTGCTCGCCTTCTTCAAGCGAGTGCACGATTTTGACTTCGGGCAGTGGAGTTGGCTTCGGATAGACCCACAGCGAATAGGCGTTCCGCTCGTCGCGTCCGACGAGTCCCAGTTCAAGCGTGATTTTCTGCGCATTGCACGGCGAGGGCAGTTTCGCCGCGACAGTTCCGACCGTCGTGACTTCCCCGACTCTCGCCGACAAAGGCAATGTGCCCTCCTTCAGCACCGACCCGGACGAATCGACGAGCCTCCAGACGAGAATGGCCGTCAGCGAATCCTCCCTGCCGTAGTGGGCAACCTGAACGTCGGCCCTGAACACATCCCCCTCCGTCAGCGTCGAGGACGAATAGCGCGCGAGAAGAACCGTCGGGCTGCAGAACTCGCGCCACTTCTCTGGCGATATGAAACCCTTCGACTCCATAAATGCGTTCAGGATGCCGACAAGAGCCGTTCCCTGCCCGGGAAAATCCTGCAAGTCCAGCAGCTGGAAGCCGCCGAAGCCCGGCGTGCGAATGGCCATCTCGATGTCCTCACGATAGTTGAGCGTCTGCAACGCACCCGAAGCCCGGTGGAAGTCCTCCGCGCTCTTCGCCATGCCAGCTTTCTTAAGCCTTTCCAGAAAGATCCTAAGGTTGAACGGTTCCAATACGCCCGTGTACTTTTTGATTTCGGAATAGTCGGGGTAGGACTGGTACTGCCCAACCTCGTGTCCGACCAGGGGGACGGACGAGTGTGCAACCGCCGTGGAGAAATCGCGCATCGTGCCGCGCCCCTCTTCTTGTACACCTCCCAACGGAAGGTCGCAGTGAGCGTACGAACCGCGCACGTTCCCCTGCTTGCCTGCGGCACTTCTGAACGTGCACCAGAAGTCGTCGCTTGCGTACTGGTGCGGATTCGCATAGTCAGCGTTCGTTCCCTGTGCATACAGGGGGCGCGGATCGTAGGCTTTCAGCGCGTGAATCACCTCCGTGCGCTCCGCGCCACCCGTGGTCGGCTCGTTGGCAAGGGAGAACATGACGAACGACGGGTGGTTTCCGTAGACATCCAGAATCCGCCGAGCCTCGGCGAGGGCGTAGTCCCGAACCGCCGGCTTCGTCCAGTCGCCGCCGAAGAACGGCAATTCGGGCTGAAGGTAGAAGCCGAACTCATCCGCCGCCTGAAAGGCGGCCTCCGGCGGACACCACGAGTGGAAGCGCACGTGGTTGAGCCCGTAGTCCTTCAATGTCCTAAAATAGGAGCGCCACGACCCAACATCCATCGGCGCGGCGCCCGTGAGCGGCCACACGCAGGCATCGTGCCGCCCGCGTAGGAATGTCGGCCGTCCGTTGACCGTGAACTGCGTCCCTCTTGTACGGAACTTGCGCAACCCGACCTTCATCTTGCGCGTCAGATTCCCAACCCGAACCTCGATCTCGTGCAAGACGGGAGTGAATTCGCTCCAGGGCGCGGCATCTTTCGCGAGGGCAATCGTCTGGCGATTGGTCGAAACGCCGTCCGAGGTGATGACCTCCGCCTCCACGTCAACCGTTCGATTCGACGGGTTGGGGAAAAGGCGAACGCGCCCGAGGCATGGCATACTTTCGGCGCGGAGTTCAATTCGTCCAAGAACGCCGTCCCAGTTAGTCTGCGTATCCTCCGAAACCTGGTGGCCCGAAACGGGCAGGGAATCCAGTCGGTTGTCCACTTCCAGTCGGAGGATGTGGCGACCCGGCTTGACCGTGCGTGGCAATTCAAAGACGGCTGGCGTGGCAAACGTGTCGCACAGGCCCAAGCAAACGCCGTCCAAAAACGCCCGTACGATCTTCGTTCGCTCAAGGAAAAGTGTTATCCGCTTTCCCGCCCACGATTCGGGAATTTCAATCGTCCGCTCGTACTTCGCCACGCCGACGAACGGGTATCGGCGCGTCGGGTGCGCCGTCAGCGATTGCGCCATCTCCGCGCCGATCAACTGGGGGTGGATGCGCTCCACGTTCTGCCCGGCGATTTCAGCATTCCGTTTTCGAGCAATGTCGGTCGTCGTCGGCAGTAAAATCGTATCCGCAGACGCATTCGTAGCACCAAACGCAAACCGCCATGACCCGGCGAGGGAGATGACGCTTCCGACCCCGTCGTCCGTGCCGTTTCGCGTCAGGTTCTGTTCATCTGCCGCCTGTATACCGAGACACATTGTCAACAAGGCGGCCACAGTCGGCCTCATCATAATCATCTCCTTGGTTCTTTATTTCCATAGAGGCAATTGCAAAACCCATTCAGTCGGTCACGCGGGACGCGTGACCCTACCGT
>CAVAHB010000010.1:0-14513 GCA_963588415.1 Faecalibacterium sp. CAG:74 | reverse complement strand
CCGCCGTGATGAACGGCAGGTTGATGTCGTAGGTCGTCGCGCTCGACAGGGCGCATTTCGCCTTCTCGGCCTCTTCCTTCAGGCGCTGGAGCGCCATCATGTCGCTGCCGAGGTCAATGCCCTGATCCTTCTTGAAGGCTTCGATCATCCACTTCATGATTGCCTGGTCGAGGTCGTCGCCGCCCAGGTGGGTGTCGCCGTTCGTCGCCTTCACCTCGAAGACGCCGTCGCCGATGTCGAGAATCGAAATGTCGAACGTGCCGCCGCCGAAGTCGTAGACCGCGATCTTCTCGTTTTTCTTCTTGTCGAGGCCGTACGCGAGCGAAGCCGCCGTCGGCTCGTTCACGATGCGCTTCACGTCAAGACCCGCAATCTTGCCCGCGTCCTTCGTCGCCTGACGCTGCTGGTCGTTGAAGTACGCCGGAACCGTAATCACGGCCTCGGTGATCTTCTCGCCCAGGTAGGCTTCCGCGTCCTCCTTCAGCTTGCGGAGAACCTTCGCGGAGATTTCCTGCGCGGTGTAGACCTTGCCGTTCACCTCGACCGCCGCGTCGCCGTTCGGGGCCGCCACGACCTTGTACGGAACCATCTTGATCTCGTCCGTCATCTCGTCGAAGCGACGGCCGATGAACCGCTTGATCGAGTAAATGGTGGAATGGGGGTTCGTCACCGCCTGCCGCTTCGCCGCCTGACCGACGAGTTCCTCGCCCGTCTTCGTGAAAGCCACGATGGACGGCGTCGTACGCGCGCCCTCCTTATTAGGGATCACGACCGCCTCGCCGCCTTCCATCACAGCCATGCAGCTGTTGGTCGTTCCCAAGTCAATGCCAAGTACCTTTGCCATAGTTTTCGTCTTCTTTCTGCACCCACCACGGGTGTCACCCAAATCGTAGCAGAGCGCGTGCCAAGGGCGAATGCCGCCCCCTCCCACCCCCACGACGCGACAAAACTGCGTCACATGGGACAGTGCGCAGGGCCAAAATGTCCCACATCCGTATCAGAAAGCACCGGGACTTTGCCCGTTTTCAATCGTCTTACCTTCCATTACGAACTGCACCCGGGTGCAGAGGGTGTCTACACCCGGGTGCAGAGGGTGTCTGCACCCGGGTGCAGATGGGGTCTGCACCCGGGTGCGGCGGTCACGGCCGTTTTTCGCCGTGCTTTCGGTAAAACGAGGGGCTGGCGCCGACTTCCTGGGTGAAGGCGCGGCGGAACGTGCCCGAATCCTCGTAGCCGCAGAGACGGGCGACGTCCTCGATTGAGGCATCCGACTGCGCCAGCATCCGCTTCGCCCGCTCCATCCGGACGGCGCGGATTTCATCCAGCATCGTATGGCCCGTCATTTCGCGGAAGCGCATTTCCAGTAGACGGCGCGAACAGCCCATGCGCGCGGCGACCGCGGTGGGCGTAATCCCCTCGTGCGCGGACTTGTGGATGAAGTCGAGAACCGTCTCGATGCGCCGATCCTTGCGCACCAGCAGCCGCGTCGATTCGCGGCGGACGATGCGATCGACCCCGAAGAAGGCATCCTTCGGCCTCGTGCCCGGATGACGGATCATCCCGTCCAGAAGCTGCGCGGCCATGTAGCCCGCGCCCTCGAAGTCGGGACTGACGCTCGAAATCGTCGGGTGCGACAATTCGCAGATCCGGATGTCGTTGTCCACGCCGAGAACGGCCATGTCGTCCGGCAGATGAAGCCGCAGCGAACCGGCGCAGGAGACGACGAGCGAGGCGATGTAGTCGTTCGCGGCGAACACGCCGACCGGGCGCGGCAGTTTTCCGAGCCAGTCCGTCAGAGACCTGAGCATTTCCACTTCAGTCGATTCCCCGTTCCACAAGAAGCAGTGGCAGGGCAGGCCGTTCGCCCGAACGCCCCCGACGAACACGTCGCCGCGTTCGCGGCTCCAGCCGAGCGGCCTGATCCACGGCACGAAGGCATAGTTGCGAAAGCCGAGCGACAGGAGTTCCTGCACCGCGCTTTCGCCGATTTTGCCGCCGTCGCTCCGCACGGCGACGCCGCCAATCGGGGTCGAGCAGTCGAGGAAGACGACGGGCAGGGTGCCGAAGTCGGAAGGTTCGAGCAGCCCGACCGCCGCGCCGCAGTCGACAATCGCCCCCGCCGGCCGCCAGAAGTCAATCAGTTTGCAGAGGGAGGGAACGCCGGTCTTCCCCCGCCGTTCCTGAAGACGGCTCGCCGCCGCTTCCGCGTATGGTATTACCCGCACGCTCCACTTCGCCCTCCGCGCCCAGCGGAAGACGCCGTGGATTTCCGCGTCATTGCACTCGCAATAGGCGGACTGCAAGTAAATGATCGTGTTCATTTCCAGCGGCACATTTTACCACAAAACCGCCGCCGGGAGCAAGGCGGATCGGAATGCGTTCGCCCGCCGCGACCGTGCGGCGCTCGTGGACGAAATGCGTCGGCGCGACGTCCGAATCCGCCGCGTCGCGGAAGATCTCGAGCGTCCACTCGCCCGTACCGAGGAATGAGGTGTCGAGCGTAAACTCCTGCGCGGCGGAAACGCCGACGCCCGCCGCGTACCACGCGCCGTCCTTCGTCTTCCGCGCACACGCCGCCACCGTGTCGGGCGTGCCGCCCAGCGCGACCGTCTCCGCCCAGACGGTCGGCGTCGCCGCCATGAACGAGAAGCACTCCCCGTTCCTCTCGTAGTTCGCCGGGCTGTCGCAGAGCATCTGCAGCGGGGCCTCGTAGAGCGCGACCATCGCCATCTGCCGCGCCCGCGTCCCGAACGAGCCGGGGGTATGCCCCGCCGTTTCGCCGCGATAGGACGAACCCACGGGATGGTTCAGCATCGCCCCGGGCGTGTAGTCCATCGGCCCCGCCGTCAGGCGAAGGTAGAACGCACGCACGTCCGCCGTCACCATGTCGCAGTCGCCCTTGAACCACTTCATCTGCTCAAGCCCGTAAACGCCCTCGTAGTTGAGCACGTTCGGATACGCCCGGTTCAGCCCCGTCGGACGGCACGCGCCGTGGAAATCGACGACGAGCCGCGCTTCCGCGCACGCCGCCGCGAAGCGTTCCATGAAGCGGACGCTCTCCGCGTCGCCCCTGTCGATGAAATCGACCTTGAGCCCCTTCACGCCGAGTTGCGCGAAACGCCGCGCCACCTTCGCCTCGTCGCCGAACGCCTGCGCCCACGAAAGCCAGAGGATCAGCCCCACGTTCCGCCGCGCCGCGTAGGCGACGAGATGCGGCACGTCGACCTTCGGGTTGAAGTTCCAGGGCAGGTTCGCATCGTTCCAGTCGAAGACGTCGAGCCCGTCGCTCCAGCCGCCGTCGAGGATGACGTATTCAAGGCCGTTCGTCGCGGCGAAGTCGATGAACCGTTCGTAGGTCGCCGTGTTGCAGCCCGCCGCCTTGCCCCTGTTGTCCCAGTCGTTCCACCATTCCCACGCGGCCTTGCCGGGCTTCACCCACGAGAAGTCCGCCGCCGGGTCGGCCGGCGCGGCAAGCGCATGGACGATATCCGCCTCGCACAGTTTCGCGGGCGAGTCGGCGAGGGCGAAGACGCGCCACGGGAAGGTTCGCGTCCCCCGCGTCCGCGTCAGGTAGGGCGCGTGTTCCGCGATGCGCACGAACTGGCCACGCACGAACGGACGCTGGTCGACCCACTGCGAAATCGCGTATTTCGTCGCCGCCGGCGCGCGCTCGAAACGTGCGGCGAGCCGCGCCGCGCCGTCCTTCGCGAGATAGAGGAACGGGTAGTCGCGCACGTCCGCGTCCATCGCCGCCACGGTCGTCCCCTTCACCGAATAGACGAACGGCAGATAGGCGACTTCGTTCGTCGCAAGCGCAATCGCGTCCGCACGGCACTTCCGTGGCACGGTCTCCTCACAGCCGAAGGCGGCCGTCGCCGCGAACCAGCAGTCCGCGCCGTCCGAGGGAATCGCAAGGCCGCCGCGCTCCGCGTCCACGGTGATCTCGCCCGTGCGCCGCGTCTCGAACCGATACGCCGCGCCGTCCGCCCGGGCCACGAGGCGGATTCCCCAGTCCCCGAAGTCGGCGAACGTCTCCTCCGCGTCGAGACTGACGGACGACTTCTTGTAGACGGGCGAGGCGACCGAACCCGACAGCCGCCGCGTCGTGACGGTCGGGGGGATGGGCGAGGCGAAGAGCGGTCTGCCGTCCACGACGAGATCGACGGCGGTCTTCGCGACGACCGTCCGCGACTTGCGGCGGACTTCGACCGTCCCCGCCCTGCAATCGAGGCGGATTTCGTTCTCCCCCCACGCGGCGCGGGCGATGTCCCGCTGACCCTCGCCGCCGGGGGCGGCAAACGTGCAAGCCCCCAGCAGAATCGACCCGACGAACGCAAATCCCCGCATCATTTCCTCCTCTCGGCCACGTCCTCGACTCCGCAGAGGACGACCGGGACGTCGCCGGCGACCTTGACAACCGCCTTGCCGTCCTTCACCTCAACCGTCCGTTCCTCGCCGTAGATGTCGAACGCCTGCAGCTTGGTCTTTCGGGCGACGCGGACTTCGACCTCGGCCTCCGTCGGCTCGGGCCGCCCCGACAGGTCGTCGATTCTCCCCCAGGTGAGGGCGTTGCGGTTGCCCTGCCAGACGACGGCGCAACGACGGCTGCCGTCCCAGAAGCGGAAGACCCGCAGACCCGCCTGCGTCACGATGACTTCGGCGGCGGAGGAGTTCTTCGTCAGTTCGCGCACGAACTTCGCCGCCTTCAGCCGGTTCTTCTCGCCGCCGTTCGCGTCGAAGAACCCCGATGCCGTGCAGTATCTGCCGACCTTGTTCGTAATCGTCGAGGCGAGGGCGGTCGTGCCGAGGGATGCCGCACCGGGCGCGGCGTCGCGCAAGTTCGTGAAGGCGACGGCGCGGCACGTCGGCTGTGCGCTCAGCAAGAGGAGTGCGGTGAAGAACTGCGCGTCGGCAATTTCCGCCTTGCGCCCCTTCTCACGGTCCGTGACCATGTTCCCGACCGGGCCGAAGTCAAGGACCATGCTGGGAAGGCCGAACGCCTTCGACTCCCCGACGATCTCGCCCATCCGCTTCATCGGCCGCGCCCACGGGAAACTGTCCCAGGGGAACGCCACGCCGTCGGCGAGTTTCTTCACGCCGTTGAACATCGCCGCCCACCTGTCGCCCCGTGGCAGAACCCAGACCTCGGGCGTCGAGTCGGGGTTCGCCCCGTGCGCCGCCGCATACGGCTTCAGCCGTTCCGCGAGGGCAAGCCCCTGCCGCCTGCCGTCCTCCTTCTTCGCGTTCCAGTCCGCGCCCTTCGGCGAGACGGTGACGGGGACGACGAGTCGGCGAACGCCCTTCGCGTGGAGCGCCTTCATCCCGGCGGCGGCCTCCGTCGCCGAACGCGGGGATTCCGGCAACGGGAAGTAGTCGTATTCGGCGAAGCCCTCGCCGAGTTTCGCGTCGAAGGCGAAGCCGCCGCCGATTTCGCGGAACTTGGCGGCTTCCGCCGCCGTCGCGCCCGCCGCCGAAACAAGCCCCCAGTCGGCTGCCGGGCGCGGCTTGACGGCCGGGGCGGGTGCGCCGAGCCCGTAGACGATCAGCGGCGCACCGCTCAACTTGAGCGTGACGCGGCCATTCGCGTCCGCCTTGACCTTGCGGGTTCGCCCGATTGCGTCACGCACGACGACGAAGCCCTTCGGGGCCTCGAATCGGTAGTCCGTGTGGCTCTTCCAGTGGTCGAGCCAAGGTTCGAGGTGTCCCGCGAACGGTCGGCCCGTGAACATTCCGTCGTAGGGGTAGTAGCCGTCTTTGCGGTCGTAGATGATTGCCATCGACCCGCGCGGCGTCCTGAAGAACCACGCCCTTCGGTCGTCCTCATAGGATACCGAGCGGTCGAACTCCGCGCCGTCCAACGCCTCCGAAATCGTGCAGAAGGCGAGCAGGGAGGGCTTCACCGTGCCGTCGCGGCGGAGAAGCCCGTAGTGGTATTCGGTGTTGAACTCGTTGATGCCGCCGACGTTCGAGTGGACGGAATCGTGCATCTGATACCAGTTGAGCGCGGTCGCGCCCTCGACCTTCGCCAGCATGCAGGAGAGAATGAGGTTCTCCGCCGCCGAGCGCGTCGAGTCCGAATCGTTCTTGTTCGGCGGCGTGCGGGCGTAGACCTCGGTCAGGATGAGGTCGAGCGGATGTTTCTCGCGGATGGACTTCATGAAGCCCTTGGTCGACTGAATCTGCGCACGGTAGTTCCACTGCCAGTCGGGTCCGGGGTTGTCGGGCGTCTGGTTGAGGCGGCCGGGGTGGAGCGAAAGCACGTCGCAGTAGTCCCAGCACCCGGCCTTGTCCATCGCCTTGTAGAACGTGCCGCCGTCGATGCAGCCCGCGAAGCCGAAGGTCGAGATCTTGACTTCCTTCTCAAGGTTCAGCTCGGCGCGGGCGTCGTGGAACGCCTTCAGCCAGTCGCGGTAGCCCTCGCACCGCTTCCTGATTTCGTCGCCCTTCGCGCCGAAGTTCAGTTCGTTGCCGATTTCCACGATGGGGCAGTCCCTCGCGGCGGCTTCCTTCAACTTCTCCTTCGCAAAGGCGATGCGCTGCGCCTCGTTCGTCGCCCGGTGGTCGAGATGGAACGAGAGGATGCCGCGCCGGTCCTTCTCCGCATACTTCTCGGTCTCCGTTCCGCCCGAGGAGCGGATCCACCGCGCCCCCATGCGCGTCAAAAGCCGGTCGCAGGCCTCCGCCGAGGGGATGTTGAAGTTGGCGGCGATGCCCATGACGCTCGTACCAAGCGACTTGTATTTGTACGGCTCGAGCGCCGCGACGTCCGCCCGGACGAACGAGTTCGTCGCGCCGTCGTCGAACTCGGCGTTCACGAACCAGTAGTCGCGCAGACGCTTCGGCAGCACGAAATGGCGGCTCGTGATGCCGTAGGGCGCAAGCGTCACCTTGAACTTCTCGTCCGCATCCACCCTGCCGTCGTAGTTCCGGGCGACGACGCGGCACTTCACCTCCTTCGCCGCGTTCTTCGGGTTCATCATCGTGACGTCGAACGCGGCGGTTTCCTTCGACGAATCGAAGAGGTTGAAGTCCCGACCCGTCGTGACCGTCGCGGCGAGCGCCGCCCCCGTCTGCATGGCGGAAGCGACGAACGCCGCGTCCTTCCACGGCAGATAGTAGACGCTGATGACGTTCGAATACGCCTTCTCGCCGTCCGCCGCCGCCGCAGTCTCCTCCTTCGCGACCTCCTTGCCGTGCACCTGCTCGTAGTATTCGCCCGTCGCCGGCATGATCGCGCCCTTCGCGTTCTCCGCCGTCACCTTCGCGTCACGCAACGCCTCCGCGACGTCGCCCGACCGGTATTTCAGGCAGGGTTCGTTGTGCGGGGCCCTGCGGAACGAACCGATGCTGTCGTACCAGAGGTAGAGTTCGCCCTCCGGCACGACGTACGGCACGAGCGTCGCGCCGCCCGCCTCGTAGGATTCGCCCCGGTCGGGCTTGCGCCACACCCCGCCGCGACAGAACGCCTTGCCGAGCGCACACTCCCCGACGGGCTTCAGCAGAATCGTGTTCCGACACACCGCACCGGGCGAGACGGTGCCGACGGCGACGCCGGGCTTGACGACGACGCGGTTCTCGATGCGCAGCCTGGGGCCGCCCTCCGAGACGATGAGCGCGTAGTGCTCCCTGATGTCGTCCTTGCGGATCTCGTAATCGACGCGCACGATCTGCGGATCGAGCTGCACGGCGGACTTGACCTTCGCATTGTACTGCCCGTAGCGGTCTTTCGCCGCATCATAACACGGGAAGGCGAGACTGACCCTGGCGAGTTCCAGGAGGTCGTTGCCCCGGAAGTCGCGGATAACCACCCGCTTCCCGTCCGTCCACGGCGCGAGCCAGTTCTTCGCCGCCGCCCAGTCCGCCGGCATTTCGCCGAGTTCGCCCGCCGCGAGCGCATTCGCCGCGAACAGGGCCGCCATCAGTATCAGTCGCCTCATTCGATCGTATCCCTTTCAGCCTCAGCGGATGCGGATGAAAAACCCCGTCGGATCGTGGACGGATTTCTTGTGGACGAAAATGCCCTTGCGCGTTCCGCCCCTGACCAACACGCCAATGACTTTCCCGAGCGTCTCCTCGTCAATCGACTCCTTCTCCTTGTCCGTGAGCGTGTCCTTTCCGGCGAAGAACCCCGTCGGGTTCGACTCCGCGTCATAAGTCTCATCCGCGCCCGCCGTCCACTGATTCCTCGAAACGTAGACGCGAAGGTCGCCGATGTTGCCGTTATTGGCGTGCCTGACAATGTTCGTGACAAGTCCCATATCCTTGAGTGCACTCATGAATTCCACACGGCGGATTTTCGACTGGTTGTAGAACGCCCCGTCATACTGCGCCTGTGAAATGCTCGTAAGATTCGGCAGGTCGAGGACGACGTTCGTGATCGTGCTTCCATAGAAGACGCTCCTCGGCAAGGTGGTGAGCGACCCCGCGAGGAACACTTTTGTCAACGAGGCGTTTTTGAACGTGCCCTCGCCCAGTGTCATCACATTGGTCAAGGCGATCTCGCCGCGCATCCAACTGTACTGGAACGTCCAACCCGCGATGTTTGTAATGCCCGGGACGACAATCGTCGCTATGTCGATGGGATTCTTGCAGGCGGAAATGAAATTGCCCTCAATCTTGCGCAGGTTCGGGAAGTTGAACTTGACCGTTTGCAGCGACGTGCATCCATGCAGAAAATACTGGGGCATCGTCTCGGCCGAGCCGCCGACCTCGACCTTGGTGACCTTCGTGTTTAACTTGAAACAGTTCGCCCCCGCCGAACTGATGATGTCGCAGTAGAACTCGAGAACATTGCCAGCGTTCGCAGACCAACTCGCACACAACGCCGCGCCAAGCGCGACCGACTTGATTTCCGTCTCGCCGTCCTCGTCGTTGACTTTGAGCGGACTCCGCAGGTCGAGAACGCCGCGTGAATCACTGCCGGGGTCAGTCCAACTGCTGATTCCGGTCAACGTAAGCATGCCAGACTCCTTGGCGAGACTCCCCTTGAGCGTCCACTGCCCATCCGTTATCGTGCCGTTCTCGTAGATCCACGTCGTGGCGTTAGCCGAAAATGACGCAAAAAGGCAGAGAATCCCTGCGGCGAGGCCGCGAAATATACCCCCCCCCCTGGAATTGGACGGCACGGGCAGCCGCCGCGACTTCATTCGTCACAGTTGCGTTGTTCATAGTCGGTTTTCCTTTCCTTTGTCTCGAATTGCCGCGCCCCTTCGGCGCACCCTTCGAGGAAGACGGCGGAATTATAGCAAAGAAAACCAAACGGGACAATGGGTTTTCAGGCGTTTCGCGAAAACTATTTTCAGGCGTTTCGCGAAAAAGACGCGGCAATCGGCGTTTTCAGCCCGCCGTTCTCATTCATCCAGAAAAGCCCGCGGCGTCTTCGCGAGACCGTTCACTGCGGCTCGAAGACGACTGCGATGTTCGCATCTCCCTCCGTGGGCATGGCGACGGTGAACGTGATCTGAAGCGCCTTGTTCTCGGCATCCCACGTGTTCGGGCCTTTCGCCGGCACGATCTGCCACGGCCCCGTCAGCGCGTCCCCCTGGCGGAGGCGCATCGCCCGCCCGTTCTGATGCAGGAGAATCGAGCCGTCCAACTGGACCTCCGCCCGCGCCTGCGTCGCCATCGCCCAGCGGATCGGTGCGCCCGCGCGAAGCCCCCGCACGACGTCGCGCAGCTCGAAGCGCGAACCGTCCGTCGCCAGCGTGCCGCGCCGCACGACCTTCGTCGCGTTCGTGTAGAGCGTCGAGAGGTCGAGCGTCGCCCGGAGCGCCGAACCGTCCGGCGACTCGCTCGTTTCGACGACCTCCCCGCAGCCCTTCACCGCCTGCTGGCAGCCGTCGAGCATCAGCACGTTGTGCGACGAGGTGTTCAGCCGGTAGATCTTCCACCTGTCCGACGTCTGATTCATATTCCAGAGGTTCATGCCGAGTTGCTCGATCTTCGTGTAGTCCTCCGCGCCGAGATCGACCGCCCAGCGCACGCCCTTCGTATCCAGCACGAACGAGCCGCCGTCCATGTGGCCGTGGTTGGTCGAGGGCGAGCCGCCCTTCAGCCCGACGTAGAGGGCTTTCGCATCGTCCCAGCTCGAGCGCATCGTGGCGATCGGCGCGGGGCCGCCGCCGTTCCAGACGCGGGGCAGTCCGCCGGCCTTCGCGCCTTCCGCCGGCGCGCGCACCGCGAAAAGCCCGTAGACGAACGTGGTGGACCTCGCGGCGGCCGGGTTCCGCTCGCAGAAGCGGCGGTAGGCCGCCGCCGCGTAATAGGGCAGGATCTCCGGGATGTCGAACCGCCGCGCGAACCACCACAGCGCCATGTCCATCCCGCGTCCGCTGCCGCCGTCCGCGTAGTTGAACGTCCTCCCGCTCGGGCCCGTCACGAAGTCGGGGTAGTGCGACGTTTCGCGGAAGCCCGGCAGTTCCGCCAGCCCGAAGTCGCTCCCCAGCGCGGACTCGAGGAGCTGAATGGCGATCACGTTGAAGTCGGTCGCGTAGCCCCAGTAGCCCGGGCCTTCGGGGAAGTTCCCGTTCGGGGCGTAGGCCTTCATCGCGATCGGCAGGCACTCGACCGCCCGCTCGACGAACCGCGCCGTCTCCGCCGGGTTCTCCTCGGCGAGCGCGAGCGCGGCGGCGAGGATGCTCGCGTGGCAGACCTGATTCCAGTTGTTGCCCGCCCGAATCCACCAGTTCGCCTTCTTGCTCGGCAGGAGGCTCGCCTCGAGGCCGTGCCGGCGCAGGGCCGACGCAATCTCCCGGCGCGTCGCCTCGTCGAGGTCGTTGTAGAGCCAGTCGTAGCCCGTCGCGACGGCGAGGGACATCTCGGCGACGTCGAGGAAGTGGTTGGGATTCCAGTTCTCGAACGCGCAGACGGCGCGGAGTTCGGCGACGGCGCGGTCGAGGTGCGCGCGTTCGCCGAAGAGCCGCCACGCCATCGCCAGCACGTTGATCCGGCTGAGCGCGTCACGGCTCACGACGAGCATGCGCCGTCCGATGAACTTGCGCTCGAGGGGCGGCATCTCCAGAAGCCTGTCCGCCCGCGCCTTCACGTAGCCCGCGCCCATCCTCACGAACTCGTCCGTGGCGATGCGCTCCTTCAGCGCGGCGAAACCCGCCTCGTCCGCGAAAAGGCGCGGATGCGGCCTCTTCGCGGTCGCCTCGACGGCGGCGCGAATCTCGGGCCGGGCCGCCTCCGGAAGAATGCCATCGGACTTTTCCTTTCCTGCGGCTGCCGCACCGACTGAACAGCAGACGGCGAGGGCGAGAACGAGCGTCTTTTTCATTGACCTGATGTCCTTCATGACTTGATGTCTTTACCTGATTCGGATTGAGAAACCGTTGGGCCTGAGCGTGACGGTGAACGTCGTGAAGCCCTCCATGTCCGCCGCCGGGGCGGAGGTTACAATGGCCTGCGCGTCCCTGAAGTTCTGCACGACCGAGAGTTTGCCCGCCAGCGTTTCCGCCAGCGCGTCGGTGACGGTCAGCACGGGGAGGACGATGCGGTTCTTCACGCGCGTCCCGTCTTCGCCGAACAGGATCTTGACCGGCAGCGTCCCGATGCCCGAACCGAACGAAACCGAGTCGTCGTAGGCGAGGCAGAGGCCGTATTTTGCGATGTGTTCGTCGGTCGGCTCAACGTCGAAGGAGAAGCCCGCGCCCGCCTGGCAGGGCTGGAAGCGCGTGCGGTAGTAGGAGACGCCCCCGTTCCACGCCACGGGCTTCACCCAGCCGCCGAACAGCTGGAAATAGTACTTGGAGCCGCCGTAGGTAGCCTCCGGGTTTGCTTGCCCATCCGTACTGTAGAGCGTCGTGCCGGCGAGGGCCAGCGTGCCGCCGCCAAGCTTGCGCGTCACCGTCTGGCCTAACATCATCTTCCCCGTCACCGCCAGCGTCTTCGCCTCCGCAACGGAAATCGCCGAGCGATAGCCGTTCAGCGTCAGGCTGAAGCCGTTGTCCGCGAACGTGCCGTCCTCCGTGACGTGGAAGCCGCTGAAGTTGCCGGTTGAGCAGAGGGCATAGTTGCTGAAGGCGGTGCGCGGCGCGAGCAGCCTGTTCAGGTCGGCGCATTCGAGAAGCCCCGCCGAGCCGTCGCTGGCCATGGCGTTCTGAATCGTGCCGTCAAAGGCCGTGCCGTCGCCCGAGATGCGCATGTTGAGTCCGCCCGAACTTCCCTCAAACTTCAGCACCCCCGAGCCCGTCAGCGACCCCGCAAAATCGACGACGCTTCGGCCAGTATCCTGCGTCAGGGCAGTGACGGTGACGGTGCCCGACGCGATGCGGCATTCGCCGTCAATGACTTGGACGCTGTCTCCCCTGCAATATCCGTACGGTTTGATTTGCGCACCTCCGTAGAGGACAAGTCGGTTGAAGACGTTGCGCTTCGCCTTCGTCGTGAACGCACCGCTCGCAAAGACGAGCGATTCGCCGGGGAACGTCCATTCCCCATACCAGCCAGGCGTCGCCGCCGCCCATACGCCGTTCGCGACGACGTAGTCCGCGCCCGCGTGGGCCGCCTGCCCGTCCGTCCACGTCGCCGCGTCCTCCTGCTTCTCCGCCAGGAGGTTGCTGACTTTCGTGGCGGCGAGATACACGACGGGGCGCACGTTCAGGTAGACGACGTCGCATTCGTCCTCGCCCGACACGACCTCGAACGAGGTCACGGGCAGGTCGTAGGTCTTCGCCGTCGTGTCCGAGAAGTCCGCCGCCGTCGCCCCCAGCGAGGACGGAAGTCTGAGCACCGGCAGGCGTAGCGCCTCGTTGACCGGATGCGCGATCGGCGCGGAGAGCTTCAGCGGCAGGGGCTTGTCCAGCCCCGCCCAGCCCTCGGCCGTCAGGGCGGAATAGTCGAGCGCGGTCGTCGCGCCGTCCGCATACGGAACCGTGTAGTCGAGCGAGAGAATTGCTCCCTCCTCCTTGACGACTGTGACGTTCGGAATCGAAGTCCCCTGCCGCGTGATGACCGTCGCGCCCGAACGGATCGTCAGCGTCGTCGCCTGTTCGAACGTCGCCGTCGTGTCGATGACGAGCGTACCCTCCTTCACGTCAAGGCTCGGCACGGAAAGGCTGCCCGCCAAGGTCACGGTGCCCGCGCCCGTCTTCGCGAGCGTCCCCGTCCCGTTCTTCGCCGTCACGGGTGCGGAAAGCATCCAGGATGTCTTGTCCGCCGCGCACATCGCGCTCGTGCCGCTTTCCGACAGGTCAAGCGCAATCCCCTTCGCCGCCGACTGCGTGACGTCGCCCCCAATCGACCAGCGCGTGAAGTTCCCGACCGTCAGGTAGTCCGCCCGTTCGACGGACGGGTCGCCGAAGGCCGAGGCGGAGGTCAGCTCGAGGCTGTTGATTTGCGTTGCGGAAGAACCCGCATCAAGTAAGATGCCGCCCTTGAAGTTCGTGAAATCGCCCGAAATCTTGTGTGCCGACGGCGTGTCGTCTCCATTCTTGCGCTGCATTTTAATTGTGACGTCCTTCTCCGAGATGAACTTCCCGGACAACGAGAAGCCGCGCGGCGTGGCATTTCCCATGTTCATCGCGTTGAACCTGAACTCGTTCCCGCAGTAGACGAGCGTGTTCGTGCCGGCCCAGTTGGAAACGCCGGCCGCGTTGACGTTAATCGAAATGCCGTAGATTGTGCACGCCCCGAAGTTGAATGTTTTACCGCCGTCCGTGGTGATGTCCGCCGAGGCTTTCTTCGTGCCGACCGTGCTGCCGTCCTTCCCGAAGATCCAGGTCGTCCCTTCCGTCGCCGTGTAGTTGCCGGTCATCTTCGACGAACCCATGACGACATACGTGTTGCCGTCGTTCGCGGAGGGCGTGATGGAAACCTCCGTCGTGTACGCCTCGTCGGAGTAGAAGCTGAAGCACTTCGGCGGCGCGGCGTAGTTGACCGCAGCCTTCTTCAACCAGTAGGTTTCCGCATGGACGGATGCGCACGTCGCGAGCGCAATCGCCGTTGCAATCAGTCGTGTTTTCATGTCTTACTCCTTTTCATGTCTTACTCCTTTGAGTTTCCTTTGGTTGTTCGTTTGTCGATGCGGCGCATTCACCGCGCCACCTCGCCTTCACGCCGAACATTATACCATACCTCACGCGGACTGTATATTATGATTCCTGAATTTCTTGTTGCAACTTTTGAAATTCTGCGCCGCCCCGCCGTCGGTTCGGGCGGGCGCACCCGCCCCGTCGCGGAGTTTGACCGCTGATCGCACTGAACGGGCAACGGAAGATACAGCCCGACTTTCTGTGCCTTCAGTGTGCCGCCGAAGGCGGCTTCTGTGTGTTCTGTGGTAAAAACCCCGCCCCGCCACCCTCCACCTTTCTACAACTCAACACGGCCAACAAGCGCCGCGCCCGCCTCCGCGAACTCCGCGGCTCTGCGCGAGTTCCACGGCCAGCACCACAGTACAGAGTAGTACACGAGTTCCCCTCCAGTTCAAAAAAAGTTGCCTTCCTTTCGGCGCGGCGAACCCTTCCTGTCCGACCGCCGAGCCCATATATGGACAACCCCCGAGTCCATATATG
>CAVAHB010000009.1:0-10914 GCA_963588415.1 Faecalibacterium sp. CAG:74 | reverse complement strand
TCATGCCTATCCGCCTTGGCACACCACCCTGTTCTGGTTCTATGGCTGGATGACGAAAGACAGGTGCATCGCGGTGATGTCCCTCGTTTTTGGGATTTGCCTCTGTTTCATCGTCCATGAATGTTTCCGCCTCGCCAGGGAACGCTTTAAGCCGTATGTCCTTGTCTCTGCCTTTGCATTGCTTCTCATCGCATACAATGTCACGTCATGCTTCTTCATGCTCAATTACGGCGTTCTCATTCTCACCGCATTCTTCCTGATGAAGCGTGCGTTGGAAAAGAACCACGATGTTCTCGCGGGGGTCGCTTGGGCAATCATGATGATTAAGCCTCAAGATGGACTTCTTTTCTTCTGGCCGCTCTTTTGGGGCAAGCGGTATGTCACAATAGCTACAGCGGTATCCATATGCCTCGCCGCGACGTTCGCGACATCGCTCGCCGTCCATGAATCCGTCATCGACCTCATCCTGCAAGTTCCGGAAATCGGACGCCCCTATGGTTCGGGCATCGTCATGAGCCGTATCGTCAGACCTCTTATAGGAGAGTCTCCGTTCATACTTCTGCCGGCGTTCTTCTTTGCCTTCGTGGGCTTCGCAACTTGGGCATTGCGGAAGAGCGATGACTTCCTTGTCCGTTGCGCACCCGTTTTTTTCTCTGTTCCGCTTTGGACTTATAGCGCTGGCGCGGCATCAGTCAACCTCCTGCCTGTCTTTATTCTGATCGTCGGAAGAGCCTTGACGCTGCGCAAACTTGACACGCTAACGCTTTTGGGGTGCTTTTACTTCCTGTCAATGGTTTGCATGCACGGCTTTTACCTCCCCGTGGCGCTGGGACTTTACGGCACGGCAGGGAACGGATGGATCTATGTGCTCTTCGCCTATGTCTGCTATGTCTTGCTATTCGCCATGGCCGTTCAGTTCTTGCGCCTATATGCGAAAAGTCGAGGATGTGGCGTCCAGAAGTAAACGCACGGCCATCGTGCGCTTGCTCTTGGAAGCCACATTCTGAAAATAAGCCCCCTGTCCCGCTTCAAGGGGCAAAAATGGTATAATATGGGCATGAACGAATCAGACACATCACGGCATTTTCTCCGTCAGTGGATAGAGAAGGATGTCGCGGAAGGCACGACGGGCGGCAAGGTCGTGACGCGCTTTCCGCCCGAACCGAACGGCTACATTCACATCGGCCACGCGAAGGCCGTCTGCGTCGATTTTGGCATGGCCCAACTTTTCAACGGCGAATGCCACCTCCGACTGGACGACACGAACCCGACGAAGGAGTCCGACGAATACGCCGAGAACATTCGCCGCGACATCAACTGGCTGGGCTTCCAGTGGTCGGGCGAAGGGGACGCGGGCGAACCCGGGTTCTACAATGCGTCGAACATGTTCGACAGGATGTACGAGATTGCCGAGAACCTGATCAAGGCGGGCAAGGCCTACTGCTGCAACCTGACGCAGGAGGAGTGGAAGGAGTATCGCGGCGTTCCCGAGAAGCCCGGCAAGGCGAGTCCGGGGCGCGACACGCCGCCGGAGCGCAACCTGACGATTTTCCGCGAGATGAAGGCGGGCAAGTATGCGGACGGCGAGTGGTGCCTGAGGGCGAAGATCGACATGGCCTCGCCCAACATTCACTTCCGCGATCCGGTCATCTATCGCATCCGCCACGTCCCGCACTACCATCTCGGCGACAAGTGGTGCATCTACCCGATGTATGACTTCGCGCATCCGATCGAGGACGCGCTCGAGGGCGTGACGCACTCGATGTGTACGCTCGAGTTCGAGGTGCACCGTCCGCTTTACGACTGGGTGGTTGACCGGCTGGACGAGATGGGGATGCTCGTGGTGCGCAACGGCGTGAAGATACGCCCGCACCAGCGTGAGTTCGCCCGGCTCAACATCACCTATACGGTCATATCGAAGCGGCTGCTGCTGAAACTCGTGACCGAAAAGCACGTGAACGGATGGGACGACCCGCGTATGCCGACGGTGTGCGGAATGCGGCGGCGCGGCTATACGCCGGGGGCGATTCGCGAGTTCTGCGAGCGGGTCGGGGTCTCGAAGTTCGAGAGCGAGAGCGATCCCGCGCTCCTTGAGTGGTGCGTGCGCGAGGAACTGAACCGCACGGCCCTGCGGCGGATGGCCGTACTCAACCCGGTGAAGGTCGTCATCGACAACTGGACGGGCTGTGCGCGGGAGGTGGAACTCCTGAACAATCCGCTGGACGAAGCCGCCGGGACGCGGCGGATTCCGTTCGGACGCGAGATTTGGATTGACCGTGCGGACTTCATGGAAGTGCCAGAGAAGAAGTTCTTCCGTATGGCCCCCGGGCAGGAAGTCCGTCTGCGCGGCGCGTGCATCTTCAGGTGCACGGGGTGCGTGACGGATGCGTCCGGCAAGGTCGTCGAGATTCACGGCACGTGGGACGAGAACTCGTGGGGCGGGAATGCCGCCGACGGACGCAAGGTGAAGGGGACGATTCACTGGGTGGACTGTGCGACGGGCGTGAAGGCCGAGGTTCGGCTCTACGACCGGCTCTTCACCGAGAAGGATCCGCTGAAGGATGGGCCGGAGAACTTCCTCAACTACATGAACCCCGATTCGCTGAAGGTGATTGCGGGATACGTCGAGCCGCTTCTTGCGGATGCGAAGGGCGGCGAACGCTTCCAGTTCGAGCGGACGGGCTATTTCGTCGCGGACGAGTTCGACAGTAGGCCGGGTGCGCCCGTCTTCAACCGTACGGTTACTCTGAAGGATTCGTACCGTCCGAGTTAACCGAACGCATGAGAACGCTTACCGGGTTCGTCGGCATTCTTTCGGGTCTTCTGGGCCTGGGTGCTTCCGCGTCGGCAATCGAGTTCGATGCCGGTGCGGACTTGCGCGTCCGACAGGAGGCGATGAAGAACGTTCCGGGTCTGCCCGGTGGGGGCTACCTGAGCCGTTCGCCCGCCGGGCCTTTCAAGAACCACATCCGCTTCCGTCCCCGCGTGTGGATGGAACTGACGGCGGCTGACCGCTGGCGGCTCTACACGCGACTCGCCGACGAGTTCCGCTGGAATCCCCAGCCGCGCATCGCCTCGTCCACGTTCCCGGACGAATTGATCGTCGACAACCTCTACCTTGAGGGAACTGACCTCCTCAACGGATTCCTTGACGTTTCGGTCGGGCGACAGGATCTCTACAACTACCGGGGGCTGAACCACATCTTCGTCGATGGCACGCCGGGGGACGGTTCGCGTTCGGTTTTCTCCGACATGGTGAAGGCGGCGTTCAAGTTCGATGTGGAAAGGCGGCTTGACCTCTTCTTCCTCCATAACGGGGACGACAATCCGCTTCGGTGGGGAACGACGCGCTCGAAGCACCGCTCCCTTTCGGGCATTGCCCCCGGCGCGGACGTGGAGATGGACGACTGGGGCTGGGGCGGTATCTGGTCTGGAAAGGCCGCGGACTGGCTGCCCTACCAGATCTTCGCGATGCAGAAGGTGACGGAGGCGTTCTGGCTGAACGGGACGCGGCATCCGTGGACGCGCCGCGAACTCTTCGGCCTCAAGGCGTTGCCGCAGTTGACGGAGGAATTCGCCCTTCAGTTGGAGGCGATGGGACAGGTCGGACGAAACGGCGACGGCGCGTGGCTTTCGGGGTGGAGCACCTATTCGGGCGTGAACTGGAAGAGCGCGTGGCGAGGATGGAAGCCATTTGCCTCCGCCGGGCTTCGGACGATGAGCGGCGATGGAAACGCCGCGAACGAGGATGGCGGCCACCATGCGTGGGACCCGATGTGGTCGCGTGGGGCGAACGAGTCGGAAATCTTCCTCTACGGAACGCACTACGGCGTCGGGTGGTGGAGCAACATGATGTTTGTGAAACTGACGGGTGGCATCGATTTCGGGCGACGGCACAAGCTGTCCGTCTGGGGCGGCCCGATTTTCGCGACGGCGCGGGACGGGCTTGGCGGGGACGACGGCTCGTTCAAGGGATTCCTCAGCGCGGCCCGATACGAATTCCCCGTCTGGCTTGCGGACGCGGCGAAAGGCGAGCGGTTCGAGATTTTCGCCCACCTCCACGCGGAACTCTTCAACCCCGGGGGCTACTACGCGACCGACAAGCCCGCGTGGTTTCTGCGGTGGCAACTGGACTTCAGATTCTGATAACTATCAAACAACCGAAAGGTAAAGGAAATCAAGAGAAACATGAAAAGACTACTCCTCATTGCCGCCGTCGTTTGCGGCGCAGTCTTCGGTGCGTCCGCCGATGAAAAGGCAAACGCCGCTGCCGAGACCGTGAAGGTTCTCGTCGATGGTGCGCCGAAGGAATACAACCTCGCGGACTACGAGTCTGCGAAGGCCTACGTCGATGCCTACGCCGAAAACGTGCAGAGCGACGGCGCCTTCCGGGAAAACGAGGCCAAGGCTCTCGCGACGGTGCGTGCGAAGAACCGCTTCTTCGGCACGTGGTGGGCGGTGTTTCCGCCTCTGCTGGCGATTTTCCTCGCGCTCGTCACGAAGGAGGTCTATTCGTCGCTCTTCCTCGGCATCGTCTCGGGCGGATTGCTCTATTCCTTCTTCTCGTTCGAGGGGACGGTCGTGCACGTCGTGGAGACGGGCTTCGTCAAGTCGGTGGCGGACCCCTACAACATCGGCATCGTCTTCTTTCTCGTCCTCCTCGGCGCACTCGTGGCGATGATGAACCGAACGGGCGGTTCCGCCGCGTTCGGGCGCTGGGCGGCTTCGCACATCAAGTCGCGCGTCGGCGCACAGGTCGCAACGATTATCCTCGGAATCCTGATCTTCGTGGACGACTACTTCAACTGCCTGACGGTCGGCAGCGTGATGCGTCCCGTGACGGACGCGAAGCGCGTCTCACGCGAAAAACTCGCCTACCTGATTGACGCGACGGCGGCCCCGGTCTGCATCATCGCGCCGATTTCGAGTTGGGCGGCGGCGGTGGCGGGCTTTGCGAAGGGTGCGGGCGCGGAATCGGGCTTTTCGCTCTTCATCGCGGCGATCCCGTTCAACTACTACGCAATCCTGACGATTTTCACGATGTTCTTCGTCGCCATCTTCAAGTTCGACTTCGGCTCGATGAGGCGGTTCGAGCGGGAGGCTCTTGAGAATGGCGTGTCGGACGAGAAGGAGGGTTTTGCCGAAATGTCCGCGAAACTCGCGAAGAACGAGAAGGGGAAGGTCTGCGACCTCGTCGTGCCCGTCCTCTTCCTCATTCTCACCTGCACGGTCGGCATGATTTATTCGGGCGGCTTCTTCGGCGGCGAGAACAACATGGACTTCGTGAAGGCGTTCTCCGATTCGGATGCGTCGGTCGGTCTCGCGCTTGGCTCGATTGTTGCGCTCGTGTTCGCGGTTGTCTTCTTCATGTGCCGCCGCGTCATTTCCTTCCAGTCGTGCATGGAGGCGTTCCCGGAGGGATTCAAGGCGATGGTTCCGGCCATCATGATTCTCTGCTGCGCGTGGACGCTGAAGGGCATGACGGATTCGCTCGGCGCGAAAATCTTCATCTCCGACCTCATCAACGGCCCGGCGGCCTCGCTGAAGGCGTTTCTGCCCGCAATCATCTTCGTCATCGCCTGCATCCTCGGCTTCTCAACGGGGACGAGCTGGGGAACGTTCGGCATCCTGATCCCGATTGTGCTCGCGGCGATTCCGGGCTCGACGATGACAATCATCGCGGTTTCGGCCTGCATGGCGGGCGCGGTCTGCGGCGACCACTGCTCGCCGATTTCCGACACGACGATCATGTCGTCCGCCGGTGCGCAGTGCAAGCACATCAACCATGTGAACACGCAGTTGCCGTACGCCATCGTCGTCGCGGCGGTTTCGTTTGTGGCCTACATTGTTGCGCCGATTGTGAACAACGTCTGGCTTTCGCTGGGCATCGCCCTCGCGCTGATGTTCGTGACGCTCGCCGTCCTTAAGGCCGCGCAGACCTATCGGGACAACGGCCGGGCGTCGAAGTGAGTGAGGAAGGCGGAAGATGTTCCCCGACCTGATTGACATCGGATTCCTGCACCTGAAGACCTACGGGGCCTGTATGGCCCTGGGGTTCATACTCTGCTGGACGCTGGTTGAGCGGCTTTCGGGGCGGAAGGATCTGTCGAGCCTTCTCGTCTCGATGATGGTTTCGGGTGTGCTCGGCAGCCGCATCGCCTACGTAATCGAGCACTGGCGGGCCGAGTTCGCGGCAAATCCGCTCTCGGTCGTCCGTATCGACCAGGGCGGACTGATGTTCTACGGCGGGTTGATTCTTGCGATTCTCGTTTTCTTCGCGTGGTGTGTGTGGAAGAGGGAGCATCCGCTCAAATTGGCGGACCTGCTCTGCACGGTGATTCCGCTCGGCCACGCCTGCGGGCGCATCGGCTGCTTCTTCTACGGGTGCTGCTACGGGAAGATTTCCGATTCGCCGCTCGCGGTTGCGTTCCCGACGCATTCGCCCGCGTGGTACGAGCAGTTCCACGCGGGGCTGATTGGGTCTGCGGCGAAGGGTGCGCTACCCGTCCTGCCGACGCAACTCTTCGAGGCCGCCGCCTTGCTCGCACTTTTCGCCGTTCTGCTTGCCCTGCGCAAGCGGTTGGCGGGTCGGCCGGGCTTCCTTTCGGGAATCTACCTGATTGCCTACGCCCTCCTGCGGTTCGGGATGGAATACCTGCGCGGCGATCCGCGCGCGGCGGTCGGGCCGTTTTCGATTTCGCAGACGATTTCGCTTGGAATGATTGTCTTGGGTGGGGTTCTAATCGGTTATGGCAAATCTGCACGTCATCATCGGTGAGGACGACTATCTCGTTTCCGAGACCGCGAAGAAGATTGTCGGGGACGGCATCGGGCTCGAGGTGATTGATTCCGTCAACTCGACGAACGCCGACCTTCAGTTGGCCGACCTTCAGGAGGCGGACGCGAGTTATTCGACCCCGCCGTTCCTCGATCCGCGCAAGGTGACGTGGTGGAAGAACGTGAAGTTTCTGCCGCAGGGCGGCGCGGGCGGTCCGTCACAGGACGTGAAGGCGGGACTTGAGAAGTTCGCGGCGAAACTCGCGTGCGGCGGTTTGCCCGAAAATCAGCACTTCATCCTCTCCGGGCCGAAACTCCTGATGACGAGCATCTTCGCGAAAACGCTAAAGAAGGCGGCTGAGATTATTACTTTTGCGACGTGTAAGCCGAAGGATGCGGCGCGGAATGCCGTCGTCCGCGTCATCGACCTTGCGGCGGATATGGGGCTTTCGTTCGAGGCGGGCGCGGCGGAACGGTTCGTGGCGCGTGTCGGAACCGATTCGCGCTCGCTCGTGGGCGAACTCGGCAAGATGCGCGACTACCTGGGCGGCGTGCGCAAGACAATCACGTCGGCAGACATCGCCGAAATCACCTCCCAGGGCGTCGGGGTGGAGCCGGAGATCTGGTCGGTGACGGACGCACTCGGCGAACGGAAACTTGACGATGCACTCTTCGCCGTGAGGCGGTTCGAGCGGGAGAACGGCTTCGCCGTCATGATGACGACGGTAATTGAAAAGTTCTTCCGTCTTCTGGTTGAACTGAAGGATGCGCAGGAACGCGGGCGGCTTGACGAGGTGACGGAGGGGATGAATCCCTACGCAGTCAAGAAAAACATCGGCTTTTTGCGGAATTGGACGCTGAATGAACTGCGCATCGCCCGGCATCGCTTCCTCACCCTGCGCGAAAAGGCCGTCTCGTCGTCGGGCTCGGCAGATTTGCTCGTCCTCTCCGAAGTCGTGCGGGTTTGCAGACGAAGGGCGACGACACCTCCGAACGGCGGGTGTCGGCCACCCTGCCCATGAGCGCGACCCCGACACTTCCGAAACTCGTCCTCGCCCCGCTCGCCGGGTTCACGGATGCCTCGTTCCGCCGCATTTGCACGGAGGGTGGCGCGGACTTCACCTACACCGAGATGGTGTCCGCCGCCGGTCTTGCCCACGGCAGCTCACCGACGCGGCATCTGATGGAGACGATGGAAGGGGAAGGGCCTGTCGGTTGCCAGATTTTCGGTGCGACGGTCGAGGATGTCGCCCGTGCGACGGCGGAAGTCTCGGCCTTTCGCGGCGAAAACGGGCGCGGATTCGCGGAAGTCAATCTCAATGCGGGCTGTCCGATGACGAAAGTGACGCGGTGCGGTGCGGGAGCGAAACTCGTCGAGTCCCCCGGTAAGATTTTCCTCCTCCTGAAGGCGATGAAGGAAAACACCGACCTTCCCGTGACGTTGAAGACGCGGCTCGGCCCGCATCCGAAGCGCACGACGATTTTCGAGATACTGGACGCGGCGGAATCGGCGGGGGCGTGCGGACTGACCCTTCACGCCCGCTATACGTCGGAAATGCACGGCGGCGCGACGCATTTGGATGTTTTGGAAGAGGTCGTTCGCCGCGCCCACATTCCCGTGACGGGGAACGGGAGCGTGACGAACGCCCGGAGTGCGGCGGAAATGGCGGCGACAGGCGTCGCGGCGATTATGGTCGGTCGGGCGGCTCTCGCCGATCCGGGCATCTTCTCGCGTCTGCGCGGCGGAACGGGGCTGGTAAATCCCGTCCTGCGCCATCTTGACTACATCCTCCGTTTTCGCGACCGACTTGCGGCAAAATACCCGAACGATCACGTGCCGAGTGCGGGCGGATTCGCGGGAATCAAGATGCGAACCCACCTTTTCCGCTATTTCACCGGACGGCCCGGTGCGGCGGCATTGCGGGCGCGAATCAATTCGGTGCGCACACTGAGCGAGATATATGGTATAATTCAGACCTATGGAAACGGAAGTTGCTGCTGAAGTAGACCTGGGTTCTCTGGGTTCGTTCGATTTCACCCCTGACTGGGCGAAAAAAGATGCTGGCGTGACGGTCGGGAAGACTCGTCCCGAACGGTCGTCGCGTGGCTTTGGCGAAGACGCGGGCGGTGAAAGGTCGGCGGCTTCGCCGCATGGCGACCGCAAGCCGTTTGCGAAACGTCCGTTCGATCGCAAGCCGAAGTTCGCGAAGCCCGGCACGGGCGGGCGCGGCGCTGGCGGTGCGTGGGAAAAGCCGAAGCCGCTCAATGCCGAGGTGAAGGTTCTGCCCGAGACGAAGGCCCTCGGAACGATCATCCGCAAGCTTCAGCAGGACTATCACGCGTACAAGTTGAAGGATCTCGCCTACTTCTTCCTCGACAACCCCTCCTCCGTTCTCCTGCGGGTCACGCCGGGTACGGACGAGAAACTGCACCAGTGCAAGGCCTGCGGATTTGCCTCGACTTCCGAGGCCGACGTCCACGCGCACATCCTGAACGCGCACCTCGGCGACTACTACGAGGCGAAGGAAATTGAGTGCGAGCCGCCGAAGGGGAATTTCAACTGCGTGGCGAAGTGCGGGCTTTCGGGCGTTCTGCTCGGGCCGCCGAACGTGCACGACTTCAACTCGACCGTGCGCGAGATGATTCGCACGCGCTACCCCGACATGTCCGAGGAGCAGTACCGCGCCCACATCGAGATGGTTCGCGACGCCGAGGCCATCGAGGAGTGGCGCAAGGGCGCGACGAAGAAGACGGTTTTCACCGCGAAGGGCGCGGGCGAAGATGCCCCGAACCTGACGCGCGAGCAGGCGGAAGGCGAGTTCAAGCGGACGATTCTGCCCTCGCTCGTGGAGACCCCCAAGCACCTGATGATTACCGCCGACATGGCGATGAAGACGCCGTCGAAACCGCTTCTCTGGGCGGCGAAGGACGCGGTCGAAGCGGAACGCCGCGCCCCCTATGGGATGTGTTTCGCCCTGCGCGGGGCGTTCCACCACCGCAAACTGCACTTTTTCCGTGCGAACGACGCGCGCGGGCCGGAGTTCGTGACGAGCGTCGAACTGAAGGAGTTCGACACCGCCCACGCCATCCCCGAACTCGTGAAGGTCGCGAACTTCATTGCGGAGCATCCGTGTGCGCCGAAGGCGGCGATTGCACCGGATGCCGAAGCGGAAAAGCAACTCATGTGGCTCGCGTCCACGGGTCATGTCGTGGCCTTTACGAACGGCGTCTTCTCGTCCGTCGAGAAGTTCCCGAAATACGGGCCTCAGTGGCAGAAATGGAAATCCGCCGCGTCCGCGCCCGAATCGGTTGCCGAAGAGTCCGAACCCGCCGCCGTCGAAACGGCGGCCGTCGAAGAAAATAAAGTCGAAGAGAAGAAAGAAGAGACCAAGAAAGATGAAGCTTCCACTCAGTTGGCTGAATGAATACGTCAAGGTTGACGACATCGAACCGAAGGAACTCGCCGAGAAACTGACCCGTGCGGGTCTTCAGGTTGAGGCGATCGAGACAGTCGGCGCAACGCCGCTTTCGGACGATTTTGTCGTCGTCGAAGTCGTTGCGTGCGAGATGCACCCCGATTCCGACCACCTCCACGTCTGCAAGGTGACGGACGGCACGGCCGAGTATCAGGTCGTCTGCGGCGCACCGAACTGCCGCAAGGGCATCAAGACGGCGTTCGCGAAAATCGGCGCGGTGATTCCTGACGGCGGTTTCAAGATCAAGAAGGGCAAGTTGCGCGGCGTCGATTCGTTCGGCATGTGCTGTTCGTTCAGGGAACTCGGCCTTGAGGGCGGTCACGACGGCATCATCGAGTTTCCGGCGGATGTCCCGACAGGATCGTTCGTCAGGGATGCGGTCGGCGCGGAAAAGCCGGAGGTCGTCTTCGATGTCGAGGTGACGTGGAATCGTCCCGACGCGCTGAGCGTCATCGGCCTCGCCCGCGAGTTTGGCGCGATTCTCAAGCGGGATGTCAAACTCCCTGCGGTGGACTTCACGACGTGCGAGATTCCCGTCGAATCGGAGGTGAAGGTCGTCGTTGAGGACGCGGCGAAGTGTCCTCGCTACGTGGCCCGCGTGATTACCTCGGTCGAGGACGGCCCTTCCCCGGAAGTGATGAAGAAGCGTCTCGAACTGAGC
>CAVAHB010000008.1:0-15720 GCA_963588415.1 Faecalibacterium sp. CAG:74 | reverse complement strand
GGGAGAAGAACTCCCCCTTCTTCACCGTCAGCGAGACGTCGTTCACGGCGGTCAGTGCGCCGAAACGCTTCGTCACGTGGTCGAATACGAGAAAGTCACCAGCCATGGTTCCCAATGATTTTCCTTTCTTCCTTATGAGAGAGAATCAGTAGACGAACAGCATTTCCCTGTATTTCGGGAGCGGCCACTTGCCGTCATCGACGAGGCCTTCGAGCCGGTCGACGGTGCGGCGCAAATCGGCCATCGCCCGCAAAACATCCGCATCGGATTCGCCCGCAAGGGCCTTTTCCATGCGCTCGCACTTCACGTGCAGGTCGTCGAGCCCCGCGCCCAACTTGAGCGAGAGAGCCTTCAGCCCCGTCACGCCGACCTTCAGCCCGTCCTTCCGCGCCTGGCCGATTGCCGTCGCAAGCCGGCTGAACTCGTCCGCCACCACGGGGCGGATCATGCTTCGCGCAATCTCGAGCGCAACCATGCCCTCGATGCGGACGCGGCGGTCGTAGTCCTCCATCGCAATTTCCCAGCGGCTCTGCATCTCCGCCTCGGAAAGAACGCCGTATTTCGCAAAGAGGGCGCGGTTCGCCGCGTTCCTGAGCGGCTCAATCGCGGCAATCGTGTCGCGCAGGTTCGGCAGTCCCCGTTTCGCGGCCTCCTTCGGCCACTCGGCGCAATAGCCGTCGCCCGAAAAGAGAATTCTCTTGTGCCGGCGGATCAGCCGCTGCAGGAGTTTCTGAAGGTTCGCGTTCACGTCGCCCGCCATCCCCTCCAACTGGTCGCAGATGTAGTCGAGGGACTCCGCGACGATGACATTCAAGACCATCATGCTCGCCGCGCAGTTCTGGGAGGCGCCGGGCGCACGAAACTCGAACTTGTTGCTCGTGAAGGCGAACGGCGAGGTTCGGTTGCGGTCCGTCGTATCCCGCGTCAGCGGCGGCAGGGTATCCACCCCGACCTGCATCGTCGTGCGCCCCGAACGGGGTGCGCTCTTGCCCGTCTCAATTTCGCGCATCACCGCCGACAGTTCGTCGCCAAGGAAGATCGACAGAATTGCGGGCGGGGCTTCGTTCGCACCGAGCCGGTGGTCGTTCCCCGCGCTCGCCGTGGACATCCGCAGCAGGTCGGCGTGCAGATCGACCGCACGAATGATGGCAACGAGGAAGGTGAGGAAAATCGCATTGTCCCTCGGGTTGTCGCCGGGCGAAAGCAGGTTCTTCCCGCCGTATGCGACGGACCAGTTGCAGTGCTTGCCCGAACCGTTCACGCCGTCGAACGGCTTCTCGTGAAGAAGGCAGACGAGCCCCATCTTCTCCGCCGTCTGCCGCAGAACCTCCATAATCATCATGTTATGGTCGACGGCGAGGTTCAAATCCTCAAACATCGGCGCAAGTTCGAATTGGGCGGGCGCAACTTCGTTGTGCCGCGTTCGCGCCGGGATGCCCAGCCGCCACAGCCGGTTCTCCACCTCCGTCATGAACTTCAGTACGCGCGGACGAATCGACCCGAAGTAGTGGTCGTCGAGCTGCTGGTGCTTCGCCGGCGCCGCACCGAACACCGTCCGCCCCGTCTGCAGAAGGTCGGGCCGCTTCAGGTAGAAGTTGCGGTCGATGAGGAAGTATTCCTGCTCCGCACCGAGCGTAATCTCCACGTGCGCCTTCGGACGGCGGAACTTCCTCATCAGCCGCTCCGTCGCGTGCGTCAGGCACTGGATAGACCGCAGAAGCGGGGTCTTCGCGTCAAGCGCCGCGCCCGTGTAGGAGCAGAACGCCGTCGGAATGCACAGCGTCGCACCGTTCTCGTGCCGCTTGATGAACGCGGGCGAGGTCGGGTCCCACGTCGTATAGCCACGCGCCTCGAACGTCGAACGCAACCCGCCGGACGGAAACGAACTCGCGTCCGTCTCGCCGCCAATCAGGTTCTTGCCAGAAAAGCGCAGCACCGCCCGCGCCGGGCCAGCCGGTTCGAGAAAGGCATCGTGCTTTTCCGCCGTCCCGCCCGTCAGGGGTTGGAACCAGTGCGTGAAGTGCGTCGCGCCGTTCGCAAGCGCCCAGTCCTTCATCCCGTCCGCAACGGAATCGGCGATCGACGGGTCGAGCGGCTTGCCCTCGCGCATCGTCGCGAGGAGTTTTTCCGCGACGGCTTTCGGCAAATGCCGACGTATCGCCTTCTCGGAGAAGACGTCATGCCCGTATGTTTCGGCACTGGGCCGCGCTGCTTTTTCCACGTTTCCTGTCACTTTCGAGTTGAATTGCAAAACGCACGCATTATACCTCATCAGACCGAAATATGCAATGGCATTTGGGCTTTCTACGGTTTTCTTTCGTCGGAACGCGGCGGTTTCAGCTTCTGTCCGACGCCGAGTCCACATGCCAACGCCCCGGACAGGCGGAGCGGAGCAGGCGCGTTTGCCTCCACCAAATACGACGCTACCGGCGACGTTCGGCGTCGAGACGGAAGAAGCGCGCGCCGTGGGCGGGAATCTCGAACTCGATCTCGCGCTCGAACAGGCCGAGGTCGGCGCGTTCGACAAGATCGAACAGCGCAACCTTCCCGACGAGGTCGAGCGCGAAGAACCCGACCTTGAGTTTGCGCGGCGAATCGCCCCCGTTGTAAAGCGCAAGATAGCGCGACGCACCGCCCGCCACGTCGCAGTCCTTCACCAGCACGTAGGCATCGGCACCGTGCCGGCGCACCGTGCGCACCACCGCGCCGAGGTCGTTCTGGTTCATGCCGAGCAGGAACGGATTCGTCACGAGTTCCATGGTCGTCTCGTCCATCGTCCTCGGGTCGCAGCCGAGGAGAAGCGGCGACGAAAGGAAACACCACATTCCGAAGTGCGTCTGCTCCTCAAGGCGCGTAAGCCCCGTGTCGGCCCCGTAGGCCGTCTTCGTCTGGCCGACGATATGCCCGACTTCGAGCATATCCATATCATTGTAGTGTCCGAGGCTCGCGAACGGCGCGAGGGGAATCGTCTCCTCGATGATGGTCTTCACGCCCGCCAGCCCCGGGTTCTTCACCGTCCAGGCCGCGCGGATGTCGGCCGTCGCACGCCAGGATTCGGCGATCCGCGCCGCCCACTCGCCGGGGAACGTCCAGCGGCAGATGTTCAGCCGCACCCCCTTCTTGCCCGAGGCGTCGATTGCGCGGCGAATCACCTCATACCGCTCCTGTTCGTCCAACTTCAACTTCTGCCCGCCGCAGTAATCGACCTTGATGAAGTCGAAGTCCATCTCCCCGAAGAAGAAGCGGCAATCCTCCTCCTCGTGCCCGTACATTCCCGAACCCCGACCCGCCGGGTCGTTGCTCCACATGCTGCCGCACGTGTCGCTGCCCGCGTCGGAATAAATGCCCGCCTTCATCCCGAGCGAATGGATGTGATCCACGACGGGCTTCAGTCCGTTCGGGAAGCGGACGGGATGGATGCGGAGTTTTCCCTTTTCGTCGCGTCCGTTGAAAAAGCCGTCGTCGATGTTGACGTAGGTGTAGCCCGCCGCCTTCAGTCCGTTCGTCGCCATCGCGTCCGCGACGGACGTGATGATTGCATCAGAAATGTTGACGCAGAAGGTGTTCCAGCTCGACCAACCCATGAGCGGACGCTGCGCCCCGCCGGTCTTCGCGTCGGCGGCCTTCTTCATGAGGAAGATTGCGCGTTCGGCCATCTTGGGGAAGTCCGCCTCGGAAACCCGCGCCGTGTTAATGAACGCCGTCTTCGCATCGGGCGAGATGCGCATCCGATACGGGCATTTCGGGCAGGCGTTCGGCTTGACCGTCAGGTCGCCCTGGGTAATTGCCGCAACGGCGGCGAGAAGGAGTGCAGGTGTTGTCATTTCGTGTTTTCTCCTTGATTCGGATGTTTCGAAATTGCCATTAGTCCGCCGTGCGCAAGAAGACGGGTCCAAAGATGCCGCTCGGCTGGAGTTCGTCGTTCTTGTCCCAGTGCTTCCACGTCGTGAACGTGCTGCGCCCGGTCGGGGACGGCTTGCCATCCTTCACCCACTGCGGAATCTCCTTGATGCCGATCTCCTTGATGCCGCCCTTGACTTCGCCAACCCACTCGCAGTCGTCGGCGAACTGGCGGTCGTCGCCGATGAGGCGGTTCGCCCAGAGGTTCGCGACGCGAATCCGAAGTTCGAGCGGCTTGCCCTCCGCGACCGCATCCGTGACGTCCGTGCGGAACGGCGGCTTCCAGAGGACGGGATAGGTCTTGCCGTTGGCCGTCACCTCGGCGAAGTGCTTGACCGTGCCGAGATCAAGGACGATGCGCCCGCCGGTGCGCCGCACGGCGTCGATGCTCGCCCACGGAATCGACTTTTCATACGTCGCGATGCCGGAGAAGTAACGCACGCCCTCGTTCGCGTGTTCCGACCACGAGACGAGCCGGTCGAAGACGACCGTCTCCTCCGCGCCCTTCGCAAGTCGGTTGGGCAGGAAGCCGTGCGGAAACTTCACCGTCCACGCGCCCTCGACACCCTGCGCGGCGGAAGCCGCCTTCGGGTGCGGCGGCGGCATCGCCGCCGGGGTCTCCCCGTCCGACGCGGTGCGGCGGAACACGACGAACTTCGAGCCGCAGACCGTAAACGGAATCTCGACGTGCGTGCGCCCGTCGCGGACAAACCACCGCTCCGCCGGTGCGCACGTCGCCGTCTCCGCGTCCCAGAGTTCGGGAATGCGACCCGTCTGACGGAAGGAGATCGTCGCCGTCGTCACCTCCCTATTCGGCATCGCTACGAAATACCAGTCCGCCTTCGCGTCGGCGCGGTGAATCCACCCGACCTTCACGTTGGCGGCGGTCTTCTCGATCTTGACGTCGGGGGCGACCCCGAGCGACGCAAGTGCCTCGGCGGGCGAACGTTCGAGAACGCCCTTCGCCCACAGGTCGTCCGCGAGTTTCCTCACCTTCAGGTCGCCTTCCTTCCCCCACTTGAGTCCCGGTGCGCGGACGGGCTTGCGCGCCCACGCAACCGACGCGCCCTTCGAACGCAGTTTGAGAACCTGAGTCATCATTTCGGGCGAAACGGCCTCGACGTTCGGCATCACAAGCAGACGGTAGCGCGTGCCGCCCGGCACGACGACGCGCCCCTGCTTGTCGACCTTCAGCCGATACATCGCGTCCGTCGGGCAGACGTCGAACGCATGGCCGTCGGGAAGCGAGAAGAACGAGGCGACGCCGGGCTGCCCGTCCGTGTTGCCGCCCTGGTTCGGGGCTTCCTCGCCCACGAAGAAGAGGACGTCCGCCTGGAACGTGCCACGCTGGAGCATGAACTGGCAGCGTGCCTGATAGGTGAGCCACGCCGGTACGAACTCCCACCACGTCTGCGTACGGTCGAAGTGCATTCCCCAGCGCCCCATCGTCATGCCCGGCTGATACCGGGCGTCCGTCCACGGCTGGTGGACGAATCGGTGGTAGATAATGCGGTTCACGCCGTTCGCGTAGGCCGAATCGCCCTGCGCCTTGATGGAGAACGGCGTCGTCAGCCAGCGCCCCGTCCCCTTGTCGGGAGCGGCGGTGAAAGATTCCGACCCACAGAACCGCTTGCCCCAGACGTGGGCGACGGACGAGACGAAGCGCGAGTTGCCGCAACCCGTCCCATAGGGGTAGGAGGCGTTGCTCCAGAACTCGGCCATGGGAATATCGACGTATTCGCCGTACTGGAGGTTGTCCGCCGGGCAGTTCCCGTAGGGCTCAAGCGAGAGTTTCAGCCCATACTGGTGGCACTTCTTGGCGAGCGCACCCGAATAGTTCTCGGCGAAGAGGTCTGCCACGACGCGGCGGAAGTCCTCCAAAAACCGTTCCGTTGTCGGCACGTCGTTGATGATGAAGCCGGCGAACGCGGGGAGGAACGGGCGAATCGAATAGCCGCGCCGACGAAGGAACTCCTCCTCCATCTTCTGTGTCCAGTTCTGCGAGCCGACCTCGTAGGAATCGACGAGGATGTTGTTCAGTCCGCTCTTGACGTCCCCGGCGAGCGGGCCGAGTTCGCGGCAGAGACGCGCCGCATACTGTTCGAAGTGGTAGTCGAGCGCCTCGGCGGAAAGTTTGTCCACCTCAAGCCCGCCGCCGAACTTGGAGGCGGGGTGGTTGCGCTGTCCGCTGCAGAGGTAGCCGAAGCGCAGAATCGTCCACTCGCCGGCCGGAGCCGTCCACTCGAACGTGCCGTCGGCCTTCAGGCAGTCCGTGACGTCGCGCACCGCGTCCTTCGGGATGACCTGGTCGGGCGTCGTCGCCGTCGCGTCGGTCTCCGCTTCCTTCCGCAGGGTGAACGTCTTCGCCGAAAGGTTCGAAATCCGGCAGCCGAGCGAAGGGCGCACGTCGCGGAACTTCGTGCCCTTCACGCCCGCGTGCGTGATTTTCGCACGCAGCGCCTTCATCGCCGTCTTCTTCGGGAAGGAGTGGAAACGTTCGCCCCTGTCTGCGCTCCCCGACCGCGCCAGCGTCGTGCGGAAAGTGCCGAACGGATGGAACGCGACGCCGTCGTCGGAAATCTCGAGTGCGATTTCCGCATCGGCAATCCATCCCCACCCGTAGTCAAGGTAATAGAGGAATCCCATCGCCTCGAAGGGCTTGTCGGAAGCGAGCGTGAAGCCGTCGCCCTCAGGCGTCAGCGTCGCCTTCACGCCGTCGAACTTCTCCAGTTCCGCAGCGGGCGTCGGAAACGCGAACACGCCGACGTCGGCGTAGAAACCGCGGTCGTTCGTCTCGCGCGGAAGGCGCAGCGAAACGCGCCCCGGGCCGGTGGCGGACGCGAGACGGTAGGTGACGCGCTTCATGCCGTTCGAGGGCGGATTCCACGGGCCGCCCGAACTCGACCACCCCGAGCAGTTCGGCACGCAGATCTCAAGGCCGAGCCGCCGCGCCTCGGTTGCAGCATGACGGAGAGTGTCGAACCACGCGGGCGAGTTGAACGCCACATCACCGGACGGCACGTCGCACCCCGCGTCAAACATCTGCACGCCGCCGACACCCGCCTTCGCGAGTTCCTCGAAGTCGCGCGTGATGCCCTCCTTCGTGACGTTGCCGTTCATCATGTGATACCACGTGTGCGGACGCGCCGAGCGCGGCGGTTTCGCAAATCCGTCCGAAAGCGCGTCCCCGTGCGCGTCGCAAAGCGCCGCGAGAGCGAGAAAGCCGCCACCGACGAGGCCGAATGCAAGGTTCATTTTCTTCAAGTTCATCCTGTCATCTCCTGTCATTGGAAAGTGTTCCTGTATTCTACCATATTTCGCCGTCACCGCGCCAGCCTGAAATTGCCTGGCGTTTACACCTGGAAATTGTAAAATCTAACGGGTCAGCCAAAAAGAAAGGAAGGCCATGGAAATCGAAGAAGACGAAGGACGAGCCACGGCCACGGTGGCCGTGAAAGCGGCTTCTGTGTGTTCAGTGGTCGAAACCGGCGGGCGGGTGGGGTTTTTGCTGACCCACCGCCTCTGCGCTCTTGTTTCACAATCTGTATAACTTCAAGACAATGCCTATCATAAAATGTAAGAAAGTGCCGCATCACGCCTGATTGAAAGCCGACCACCTCTGATGGCACAATTTCTGCTATCCATATTGTACAAGGGCTGGCCCCTTCAGGCTGTCCCCTCTGAACTAACTAAGGAATAAAATGAGCAAATACGTTGAAACCGTCCTGAAGGACGTCAAGGCCAAGAATCCGAACGAACCTGAATTCATTCAGGCCGTTGAGGAAGTCCTCCTCACCCTGGACCCCGTGCTGAAGGCGACCCCCGCCTACGAGAAGAACGCCATCCTCGAGCGCATGGTCGAGCCTGAGCGCGTGATCATGTTCCGCGTTCCGTGGGTGGACGACAAGGGCGTTGTGCGCGTCAACCGCGGCTACCGAGTCCAATACAACAGTGCGATTGGGCCTTACAAAGGCGGCCTTCGGTTCGACCCGACGGTGAACCTCTCCGTCCTCAAGTTCCTCGGCTTCGAGCAGGTCTTCAAGAACTCGCTCACCACCCTCCCGATGGGCGGCGGCAAGGGCGGCTCGGACTTCAACCCGAAGCAGAGCCCCCACACCCCCGGTAAGCGCTGCAGCGATGCCGAGGTGATGCGCTTCTGCCAGAGTTTCATGACCGAACTCTACCGCCACATCGGCCCGGATACGGATGTTCCGGCGGGCGATATGAACGTCGGCGGACGCGAAATCGGCTACCTCTTCGGACAGTACAAGCGCATCGTCAACGAGTGGACGGGCGTCCTGACGGGCAAGGGGCTCTCCTTCGGCGGCTCGCTGATCCGCCCCGAGGCGACCGGCTACGGCGACGTCTACTTCGCGGCGAATATGCTTGAGAAGAAGGGCGAAACCTTCGAGGGCAAGACATGCGTCGTTTCAGGTTCGGGCAACGTCGCCTCGTTCGCCGCCGAAAAGCTGATGCAACTCGGCGCGAAGGTCGTCACGCTCTCCGACCGTTCCGGCACGATCGTCGTCAAGGACGGCATCTCGAAAGAACTCCTCGCGAAGGTGATGAACCTCAAGAACGTCAAGCGCGGCGAACTTTCCGAACTCAAGGGCAAGGGCATCCAGTTCGTGGCGAAGAAGAACCCGTGGCAACTCGTCGCCAAGTACGACTGCGCGTTCCCCTGCTCGCGCCAGAACGAACTCGACGGCGCGGACGCGAAGTTCATGCTCAAGGCCGAGTGCAAACTCGTCGCGGAAGGCGCGAATATGCCCTCCACACCGGAAGCCGTCGAGGCGTTCCGTGCGGCGAAGATCATGTACAGCCCCGGCAAAGCCTCCAATGCGGGTGGCGTTGCCACGTCGGGTCTCGAGATGTCCCAGAACTCCGAACGCCTCAGCTGGACGCGCGAAGAGGTCGATACCAAGTTGAAGGGCATTATGAAGGCCATTCACGACAACGCCTACGATGCGGCGGAACGCTTCGGCCACAAGGGCGACTACGTGATGGGCGCAAACATCGCTGGCTTCGTCAAGGTCGCCGACGCAATGGTTGCCCAGGGCGTGTGCTAATTCCAACTTCTGACTGGGAAACGGAGGGCGCGGCATTTCTGCCGCGCCCTTTCGCTTGTTTCACTGCAATCCGTCTCAACTGCGTTCCGACTTCTCTTGCTTCTTCAGGTGGTTGACCATGCCACCAAATGCCTCCAGTCCGATTAGAGCGAGGACTGTCGTTATCACGGCCACAACGTAAAGCCCCGAAGCGACCGCCATGCCGATGCCCGCCGAGACCCAAATGCCAGCCGCCGTCGTCAAGCCGTGGACGGCGTGCTTCTGGACGATAATTGAGCCTGCGCCGAGGAATCCGACACCGCTCACAATCTGCGCCGCCACACGCGACGGATCGCCCTGCCCGTCAAAGCCATAGCGCGAGACAATCATCATCAGTGCCGCGCCCAGGGCGACAAGCAGATGCGTGCGAACGCCCGCAACTTTTGCCCGATACTCACGCTCCGCGCCGATGATTCCGGCCAAAAGTCCAGCCACGACAAGCCGCACCACCATTTCAAGCGATTCCGACATAACCTTTCCTTTCTCCAAGAGAACTGCGCGTATTATAACAAAAAAAGTCCCGTAACTAAAGTGTTCGGGACTGAGGGAGTGAAAGTTGGTGAATTAAGAAATCGTTTAAAATGCGTCTGCCGCATCGCTGACGCGGCGGTTTCGTTTCTCGGCGGCCGCCTTGCGCACCTCGGCCCGCAGGGATTCCTGTTCCTCCGCGGCCACGCCCAGAACCGACTCGTCCCACGCGGCAATTACCGTCTGATAATCCGTCGAAGCCCCCGCAAGGCAAATCATCACGCAACGCCCGTCGCCAATGTCAAATGCATAGCAGGGGCGGGTGAAACTGCACAGCCGCGCCCACGTGCCATACCGCTTCTCAAGGGCCTCAATCAAATAGTGGCGTTTCCACCGCGCCCCGGGGTCGATTACGTTCTTCGCGCACGCGATGACTTTCGCAATCTTGTGGGACTTCGGCGTCACGTAGACGTAGTAGTCGTCAAAGTCTGCCAGCGACTTCTTCGGCGTGAACGTGGCGCGGCGAAGCGTCGGTTCGGATGCGTCAACCACGAAGTTCGTACTCTCGAACACCTCGCCGAATGTCAGCCCCATGAAGGAATCGGTCTCGTCATCCGCCTTCTCGGCGGCTTCACCGCCGAAACGTGCGGGAGAGGCGCAACCGAGCGTGCCGACCGAATAACTCTGGGAGAACTCGCTCGCCGAATTCTCCAGCACGTTGCCGTCCGTATCCATAGTCGTGCGTGTTTCGCGGCGATGCTCCGTCACCATGTTTCCGTTTGTCGTCACGGTCGATTCGGTGAATATCCGCGAGACAGAACCGTTCTCGTTCGTCGTGACGGACGTTTCCGAGTTCTTTGCGGACATGTCCTTTCGTTCCGCCGCGCAAATTGCGCCGCCAACCGCAAACAGGGCAAGTGCGCCAACGGCGGCGACCATGCCTTTCATGCAGATTCGTTTTGTCATTTTCATTGCCTGAATCCTTTCCGTTCCGGTGGAGAGCCCGATATTGCCCTCCCTGCTGGAACGACGCAATTTTAGCAAAACGATGTTAACGGAAGATTAAGGAAACGAAGAAAGCCGCGGCGGCATCCGCCACGGCTTTCTTTCAACCATGCAAGTGAAATTACTTGATTTCGACCTCGGCGCCAGCCTTGGTGAGCTGTTCCTTGATCTTCTCGGCGTCTTCCTTCGAAGCGCCTTCCTTGACCGTCTTGGGCGCGCCATCGACGAGATCCTTCGCGTCCTTGAGGCCGAGGCCCGTAATCGCGCGGATTTCCTTGATGACCGCGATCTTGTTCGCACCGGCCGCCTTGAGGACGACGTCGAACTCGGTCTTCTCTTCGGCAGGGGCAGCGCCCGCAGCCGGACCAGCAACCGCAACGGCCGCCGCGGCAGAAACGCCCCACGCTTCCTCGAGAGCCTTCACGAGGTCATTGATTTCCAGAACGGTCTTGCCCGACAGTTCCTTGATGATTTCTTCGTTTGTCATTTTTCGTTTTCCTTTTTTTCAACCGGCCGCGTGTTTCATCGTCCGGGGTGTCGCCCTATCTTTCGGTTCTCCTATCGTTCAGGCGGCTTTTACAAATTCGTTGATTAGGCGGCAGGGGCCGCTTCCGAAGCCGGAGCCGCTTCGCCACCTTCCTTCTTCGCCTTCTCGGAGAGCACACGGGCGAGACGTGTCGCAGGCTCCTTGAGGAGCATGAGGAACGTCGCACGGAGCTGATCCTTTCCGGGAATCTTCGAAAGCGCCTCGACCATCGCGGCATCCACGATCTTGCCGTCGTAGTCCGCGCCCTTGACCGAAGCCTTGTCGGCGGAATCCTTGACGAACTCCATGATGGCCTTGGCGACGGCGGTCGGTTCACCCTTGCCGGTGACGACGGCGGTCGGGCCCTCGAACATCGCGTTCACCTCGTCGCTCCACCCCTTCTCCTTTGCAGCCTTGGCAAGGAAGGTGTTCTTCACAACGAGCAGACGGCTGTCGAGCGCACGGAGCGCGACACGGAACTTCGCAAACTTCGCGACATCCGCACCACCATGGTTGATGATGAAGCAGTAATCCGAGTCCTTGACGCGGGCGACGACTTCGTCGAGAATGGCAACCTTTTCAATTCTCATTTCGATTACCTCCTTTATTCGGCATCGGCCGAGACAATCACGGGAACGCCAACACCCATCGTGGAAGAGATCGTCATCGACTTGATGAAGGTCCCCTTCACCGTGGCAGGCTTTGCGGACTGCACGGCGGAAACGATGGCCTTGATGTTGCCGGCGAGAGCCTCGTCATCAAAACTGCGCTTGCCGGCAATCACGGCGAGGTTGCCCGTCTTATCCATACGGAAATCGACCTTGCCGCCCTTCGCCTCCTTGACGGCCGTCGCGGTATCGTCCGTCACGGTTCCCGTCTTCGGATTCGGCATCAGGCCGCGCGGGCCAAGGATACGCGCACACTTGCGCACGTCCTTCATCGCCTCGACCGTCGCAATTGCGACGTCGAAATCGCACCAGCCTTCTTTCGTCACCTTCTCAATGAGATCCGCAAGGCCGACGAAATCCGCGCCGGCGGCACGCGCCGCCTCGGCGGCATCACCACCCGCGAATACCGCGACCTTGACCGTCTTGCCCGAACCGTTCGGCAACTTCACAGTGCCGCGAACGGCGGTATCGCCCTTCGTCAGTTCCTTGCCGAGGTGGAAATAGACGTCAACCGTCTCGTCAAACTTCGCACCGGGGTTCGCCTTCACGAACTTGATCGCCTCGTCGAGGGTGACGGCCTTCTTCGGAGCCTTCTTCAGCGCGTTGTAATATTTCTTGCCGTGTTTCATTCAACCACCTCGATTCCCATGTTGCGAGCCGTGCCGGCAATCATCTTAATCGCCTTCTCCGGGTCATTGGTGTTGAGGTCGGCCTTCTTAATCTCAACAATCTTGAGCAACTGGGCCTTCGTCACCTTGCCAACCTTGTTCTTGTTGGGGACGCCGCTGCCCTTGGCGAGACCCGCCTCCTTCTTCAGCAGCACGGAAGCCGGCGGCGACTTGAACTGCAGCGAGAAACTGCGGTCTTGATAAACCGTGATGATGACGGGAATCACGAGACCGGAATCCTTCGCGGTCTTCGCATTGAACTCCTTGCAGAACTGCATGATGTTCACACCTGCAGAACCGAGCGCGGGACCCACGGGCGGTGCGGGATTCGCCGCGCCTGCCGGAATCTGGAGCTTGACCACGCCAGTAACCTTCTTGGCCATTTGACCTTTTCCTTCTTTCGTGCGGCTCCTCCCGGGGATCCTTCCCGGTCAAACGGACCGCAAAACCTGCCGATTATGACTTGACGGGCTCAAAGGTTTCCTCGACGGCAACCTTCTCAACCTGCCAATACTCGACGTCGACCTGGACCTTGCGGTTGAAGATCGAAACCTCAACCTTGAGTTTGCCCTTGTCGGGATCCACCATTGTGACCTGGCCCGTCAAACCCATGAACGCGCCATCGGTAATCTTCACCGTCTCATCGACGCTGAAAGTGACTTTCGGACGCGCCGCCTCGCCCGCTGCGGGCTTGTCGAGGAGAATCGCATCCACTTCGCTTTTCTTCAGCGGCACCGGACGTTCGCCGCCCACGAACCCAATCACACCGGGGGTTTCGCGGAGGAACTGCCACGTGCGCGCATAAATCGCCTTGCGTCCGTTTTCATCCACGCCCTTCGCCTCATCGTAAAGGGCCAACTCGCAGAGAAGATAACCGGGAAACACCTTCTTCGTCATCGTGTGCTTCTTCCCGTTCTTCTTCTCCGTCACGCGCTCCGTCGGGACAACGCACCGCCCGATGAAGTCTTCCATCCGCTCGATCTTGATGCGGTTGACAATCGACTTCTGGGCCTTGTTTTCCTGTCCCGTCAGCGTATGCAGAACGAACCACTGCTTATCCATCACCGTCTCCTTACGCCCCTGCGTGAACAATCTTGAGGAAAAACTCAATCACCTTATCGCAGATAAGCGTCGTCGCCGCAAGAATGAAAATGAACGAGATGACAACCAGCGTGGACTCCCAGAGTTCACGCTTCTGCGGCCATGAAACGCGCTTTGCTTCCGCAGAAACGCCGCCGAGATACTCCTTCGCCTTCTTAAAGAAACTCATCTTCATTCTCCAGTTGGCAGGGTAGGAGGGAATCGAACCCCCATAGGCGGTTTTGGAGACCGCTGCACTGCCATTGTGCTACTACCCTATGAAATGCATTTACTTCGTCTCTTTGTGAGTCGTGCGCTTGCGGCAATGCGGGCAGAACTTCACCTTCTCAAGACGCTCGGTCATTGTCTTCTTGTTCCGGGTCGTCGTATAGTTGCGGCGCTTGCACTCGCCGCAAGCCAAAATCGCGAGATCACGCATCTTCTTGTCCCTTCGTCATCTGTTAGGCGTGTAGCCCGCCCGTCGCCCCGACCGGCCACTTCCGACCGGGCCTGACGGGCAGGCATCCCACAGAAGACTTGCTTGTGATTACTTGATCACCTTCGAAACCGTGCCGGCGCCGACCGTGCGGCCGCCTTCGCGGATTGCGAAGCGCATCTTCTCTTCGAGAGCGACCGGAGCAATGAGCTTCACGGTAATCTCAACGTTGTCGCCGGGCATGACCATTTCCACGCCCTCGGGGAGCTGAATGTCGCCCGTCACGTCCGTCGTGCGGATGTAGAACTGGGGACGATAGCCCTTCATGAACGCGGTGTGGCGGCCACCCTCTTCCTTCGTGAGGACATAGACCTGCCCGGAGAACTCGGTGTGCGGGGTGATGGAACCCGGCTTCGCGAGAACCTGACCACGGGCAACATCCTCCTTCTTCGTACCACGGAGAAGCGTACCGATGTTGTCGCCGGCCTGCCCCTGATCGAGGAGCTTGCGGAACATTTCAACGCCCGTGACGGCCGTCTTCTGCGTCGGCTTGAGACCGACGATTTCAACGTCATCGCCAACCTTGACAACGCCGCGCTCGACACGACCCGTGACGACCGTACCACGGCCTTCAATCGAGAAGATGTCTTCAATCGGCATCAGGAAGGGCTTGTCGAGTTCACGGACGGGCTCGGGGATGTAAGTGTCGAGAGCGTTCATGAGCTCGTCGATGCACTTGCACGCCGGGTCGTCCTTGCTCGTCGCCTGGGTGGCTGGATAGGCCGCGCCGCGAATCACAGGGGCGTTGTCGCCGTCGTAATCGTACTTGGAAAGGAGTTCACGGACTTCCATCTCGACGAGGTCGAGCATTTCAGGATCGTCCACGAGGTCGCACTTGTTGAGGAAGACGACAATCTTCGGAACGCCGACCTGACGGGCGAGCAGCACGTGCTCACGGGTCTGGGGCATCGGGCCGTCAACGGCCGAGACGACGAGAATCGCGCCATCCATCTGCGCCGCGCCGGTAATCATGTTCTTGACGTAGTCGGCGTGGCCGGGGCAGTCGACGTGCGCATAGTGACGGTTCTCGGTCGAATATTCGACGTGCGAGGACGCAATCGTCAGAATCTTCGTCGCGTCACGACGACCGGCGGACTCGGAAGCCTTGGCGACCTGATCGTACTTGATCTCTTCGCAGAGGCCCTTGAGGGACTGGACGTGCGTAATGGCGGCCGTGAGAGTGGTCTTACCGTGGTCGACGTGGCCGATGGTGCCGACGTTCACGTGCGGCTTTCCGCCGCGTTCGAATGTTTCCTTAGCCATTTTCTTGACTCCTGTGAGTTGTTTTCGTGTCTTCTTTGTTCTTCCTTCCTGTCTGGAGCCACCTAGCGGAATCGAACCGCCGACCTCTTCCTTACCAAGGAAGTGCTCTACCTACTGAGCTAAAGTGGCCCTTTCAAGTCGGAAACTCGCATAGTATACCAAATCTGACCCCCGAAATGCAAGTGGACGAACCAATATAATTCGCAAACCACCCCTATTCCGCAACTTTCCCAAGAAAACGGCCACTTGGCCGACCGAAAACCCACGAAGCGACCATCCACAAGCCTTCCAAAGACAAGATCTTCCCACGAAAACCGCCGCACCGTCGCCCTATCTATTACGGGAAAGCCCGCGTCTGCCCCCCTCGGGGAGCGCGGCGAAACCCCTCTCGGAGCGCGGGCGTACTCAATAGATGGCCACGGCGTACTTAATAGATGGACGCGGCGTACTCCATATATGGGCACGGCGTTCTCCATCTATTGGTTTGACTTTCTCCATATATTGAGTACGCATTCTCCATCTAGTGATTTCGATTTCT
>CAVAHB010000007.1:0-5136 GCA_963588415.1 Faecalibacterium sp. CAG:74 | reverse complement strand
CTTCTGTATCACCTTGTCGTGACGTTCAAGTGGGCGGGCGCGGTCGGCGCGGGGCTTCTCGCGCTCGGGCTGTGCGTCGCAAATGCAATCCGAATCAGGAGAATGAAATAAATGAAAACTCTGACTACGCTTCCGATCTTTTTCTGTGCTTTCGCGGCGTTCGCCGACGTCTGCACCTGCGGTGTCGCGCCCGAACGCGCGGACGACTTCTACTGGGAGAACGACAAGGTCGGCTTCCGCGCCTACGGGCCGGGCGACTTCCACCGCTGGAGCGGAATCGACGTCTTCAACAAGGGACATGCCGAGAACGAGGTCGTGCGGCTTCTGCGCGTTGGCGGCTGTGGCGGGTGGCACAATCTTGCGACTCTGAAGGGCGGCGTTCGGACGTTCGACAACTACGCGGTCGGTGCGGGCCGTGGATGCGGCGGTATGGCGTTCTGGGGTGACGGCGAGTGGAAGACCTTTCCGAACTGGGTGTCGGGCGAAGTCCTCCACACGGGGGACGACTACCTGAAGTTCAGGCTTGTCTATCCCGCCTTTTCCGCCGCCGGCAAGATGACGTGCGTCATCACGCAGAAGCGCGGCGAACGCTTCTTCTGCAACGACGTCACTTTCGAGAAGGACTTCCGCGACGACTTCCGCGCCGGACCGGGGCTCGACCTCGCCGCCTCGCGCGGACACGCGGGTGCCGTCAAGGAAGAGCCGGGGCTTGTCGCGCTCTTCGAGAATGAGAAGACCGATGGCGCGGGCAACCGCGAGGGCGTGACGATGTCCGCCATTTTCGTGAAAGACCCGACCGCCGTTGAGGTGCGCACGGATGCCCAGGGCTGTCGCGTTCTGCTGTTCGGGAAGAACCGCTTTACCTACTGGGCGGGCGCGGGCTGGTCGGGAACGGGCGAAATCGCCTCCGCAGAGGACTGGTTTGCGCACGTCAAGGCGTTTCGGCAGGGCCTTCGCGAGGCATCCGCCGCCGAAGTTTCGCCTGAGGACGAACTCGCCGCACGGCTTCCGTCAATCTTCGCCCGGTCAGCCGCCCACTACCGCGCGCTGGACGCGGCGGCGACGCCGCTCATGCGGGACGGGAAGGGCGAGCCGCGCGTGCCGCACGGCTGGAAGAAGTGGAAGACGGGGAAGGACGAGCTCGACATGCGCTCGATCTACTGGTGGACGTCCGGCCACTTCCCCGGTTCGCTCTGGTATCTCCACGAGGCGACGGGCGAGGCGTTCTTCCGCGAGCGTGCGCTGGCATGGATGGAGCTGCTGCGGCCGGTCGCCGACTACGACGGCAACCACGACGTCGGCTTCATGATGTACTGCTCGTTTGGGAATGCGCGGCGGATTCTGAAGACGGACGCCTACGACGCGCTGCTCGTGCGCACCGCCGAGTCGCTGACGCACCGCTATTCCGACGCGCTCGGGCTCATTCGCAGTTGGGGCAAGCTGGACGAGAAGGCGAACTTCCTCGTCATCCCCGACAACCTGATGAACCTTGAACTCCTCGAGTTCGCCTCGAAGAAGTCGGGGAAACCGCGCTTCGACAAGATCGCCCGCAGCCACGCGACGCAAACGATGAAGAACCACTTCCGCGCCGACGGCGGCACGTATCACGTGCTGGACTACGACCAGCGTCCGGGATTCGCGGGCACGGTGAAGAACATCGGGCGCGGACAGGGTCTCTCGTGCCGGACGGCGTGGAGTCGCGGGCAGGCGTGGGCCATCTACGGCTACACGATGATGTATCGCGAGACGAAAGACCCGAGTTATCTCGCCTTTGCGCAGAAAGTCGCCGACTATGCGCTGAATCACCCGAACATGCCGGCGGACGGCATCCCCTACTGGGACTTCGGCGCACCGGGTGAGGAACGCGACAGTTCGGCTGGCGCGACCATCGCCTCAGGACTGCTGGAACTGGCCGACCAGGTCGGCGGCGAGAAGGGCGCGGGCTACCGAGCGTTCGCGGTGAAGCAGCTTCTCGCCCTCTCGTCCCCCGCCTACTTCTCGGAGGGCGGTGAAATCGGCCACTTCCTGCTGAAGCACGGCGTCGGGCACAAGCCCGACCATTCGGAAGTCGATACGCCGCTCAACTACGGCGACTACTATTTTCTCGAAGCGCTCCTGCGCTTCAGAAACTCACTGAACGGAAAGGAAACGAAATGACAATGCTTGCGATCATGCTGGCGACAACCATGAATTGTGCCATCCAGACGGCGGTTCATCCCGACGACTTCAAGACCTACGGAACGCAGAAGATACGCGACCGGTTCGTCATGGAGAAGGTGATGGAACCCGACTCAATCAACCTCACCTACACGATGTACGAGCGGATCGTCTACGGCGGGGCGATGCCGGTGACGCGGCCTCTCGCGCTCGAGACGTTCCCCGAACTGCGCGCGGAGCACTTCCTCGACCGCCGCGAACTCGGCGTCATCAACACGGGCGGCCCCGGCGTCGTAACGGTGGACGGCGAGGCGTATGCGCTCGGATTCAAGGAGGCGCTTTACGTGGGGCGCGGCAAGAAGTCGGTGACGTTCGCCTCCGCCGACGGGGCGAACCCGGCCAAGTTCTATCTCAACTCGACCCCCGCGCACAGGGAATACGTCACCCAGCGCATCACGTCCGATCAGTCCTGCACGAAGCCGGGCTACACAATCGGCAACTTCATCAAGGCGGGGAAGATGGAGGAATCGAACGACCGCGTCATCAACCAGCTGATTATTGCGCCCGTGCTGGAGAAGGTCGCGGGCGGCGGCTGCTGCCAGCTGCAGATGGGGCTGACGGAACTGAAGCCTGGCAGCGTCTGGAACACGATGCCGCAGCACGTCCACGCCCGCCGCACGGAGGTCTACTACTACTTCAACGTCCCGTCGGGCCAGGCCGTCTGCCACCAGATGGGCGAACCGCAGGAGCAGCGGCTCGTGTGGCTGCGGGGGGAACAGGCGATTACCGCGCCGGAGTGGAGCGTCCATTCCGCCGCCGGAACGTCGAACTACATGTTCATCTGGGGCATGGGCGGCGAGAACCTTGACTATGGCGACATGGATAAGGTTCCCGTGACCGACATGCGCTGACAAAATCAAAGAAAAGAAAGGAAGAAGCAAATGATTCTCGATCAGTTCAAGTTGGACGGCAAGGTCGCCGTCGTCACGGGTGCGGGGCGCGGCATTGGCCGGGCCTACGCGATCGGCCTCGCTGAAGCGGGTGCGGATGTCGCCGTCGTGGATGTCATCCCCATGGAGGAGACGCTTGCCGCGATTCGGAAACTCGGTCGCCGCGCCATCGGCATCAAGGCGGATCTCTCGAAGGGCGAGAAGGAAGCGCCGAAAATCGTCGCCAAGGTCGTGAAGGCGCTCGGCAGTCTCGACATTCTCGTGAACAACGCGGGCATCATCCGCCGCGAACCCTTCACCGAACATTCGGCGAAGAACTGGAACGACGTCGTGGCCATCAACCTCTCCGCCCCGTTCTTCCTCTCGCAGGCGGCGGCGCGGCAGATGGTCGCGCAGGGCAAGGGCGGGAAAATCATCAACATCGCCTCCATGCTCTCCTTCCAGGGCGGAATCCTCGTGCCGGGCTATGCCGCGTCCAAGGGTGGCATTCGGTCGCTCACGATGCTCATGGCAAACGAACTCTCGAAGGACGGCATTTGCGTGAACGCAATCGCGCCGGGCTACATCGCGACGGACAATACCGCCCCCATCCGCGCTGACAAGAAGCGGAACAAGGCGATTCTCGACCGCATCCCGGCCGGACGCTGGGGTACGCCCGACGACCTGAAGGGGATTTGCGTGTTCCTCGCCTCGCCCGCGTCGGACTACATGACGGGCTACACCTACGCCTGCGACGGCGGCTGGCTCGCACGGTAGCCGGTAATCTCCCCAAGGGCCGAACGGAGGCGTTCGCCGGATGCGGCGAGCGCCTTCTGTTCGTCTGCCGAGAGTTTCGCGTCGAGGATGCGTCGGATGCCGCCGCGTCCGACGACGCAGGGGACGGAAAGCGCGACGCCCTCCAGCCCGTATTCGCCGCGCAAGCCGATGGAAACGGGCATCACGGCGCGTTCGTCGCGCAGGATGGCTTTCGCGATGCGGCAGACGGCAAGGCCGACGGCGTAGTAGGTCGAACCCTTGTCCGCGATGATTTCGTAGGCGGAGTCGCGCACCTGCCGGAGGATGTCCCGTCGGACGTCGTCGGGCGAATGCGGCTCTCTGCAGTTCGGGCACGCGGTGCAGAACGCGAGGGGCGACTGTCCCGCGATCGTCGTGAGCGACCACGCGGCGAATTCGCTGTCGCCGTGTTCACCGAGGATGTAGCCGTGCACGTTCCGCGCATCAATCCCTGCGCACGCGGCAAGTGCGTGGCGGAACCGCGCCGTGTCGAGCACCGTGCCCGAACCGATGACGCGCTCGCGCGGCCAGCCCGACACGTCCACCGCTATTTTCGTCAGGATGTCTACGGGATTCGACACGAGCAGGATGACGCCTTTCGAGCCGGACGCGGCAATCTTGCGCACGATATCGGAGATGATTCCCGCGTTGCGCCGCAGGAGGTCGATGCGCGTCTCGCCGGAAGCCTGCTTGGCGCCCGCCGTGATGACGATGAGGTCGGAATCGGCGAAGTCGGCGTCCGTCCCGACGTGGATATCGACCTCCGGCACGAATGCCTTGCCCTGCGCGAGGTCGAGGACCTGTCCCCTTGCGAACTTCTCCGTGGCGTCCGTCAGGGCGATTTCCTCCGCGTCGCCCGACTGCATGAGGGCGTAGGCGAAACTCGCCCCAACGTTGCCCGCGCCGACGATTGTCACTTTTCGTGTTCCGTTCATGGGTGAACCTCCGTTTTTGGGTTTGGTGTAGGCGTTCAGCGATGGCGGAAGTGCCGTCTCACCGACTCGCGGGACTTCTTGAGCCGCCGCCCCACAACACACACCGACCGATTAGAACTACGAGTATTCTACCACATTTCGCAGAGCACAGTCAAATCGCGTGGTTTGTCTTTCTTCTTCACCCGCCAGTTGATTTCTACCACAGAACACACGGAAGCCGCTTCGCGGCACACTGAAAACACCGAAAGTCGGCCTGACCTCCCTCCGGTGGCAAGTTCAGTGTGTTCTGTGCCGGCCGAAGGCCGTTCAGTGTGTTCAGT
>CAVAHB010000006.1:0-10164 GCA_963588415.1 Faecalibacterium sp. CAG:74 | reverse complement strand
ACGTCGACGAGAACGGCAAGCCGAAGTACTACGGGCGCTTCAACCAGGGCGTCGTGACGATCAACCTCGTGGATGCCGCGCTGTCGGCGCACGGCGACATGCCCCGCTTCTGGTCGATATTCGAGGAACGGTGCGAACTCTGCCACAAGGCCCTTCAGTGCCGCCACGAACGCCTCACGGGGACGCTGTCGGATGCCGCGCCAATCCTGTGGCAGTATGGTGCGCTGACGCGCCTTCGCAAGGGCGAGAAAATCGACAAATACCTGCACGGCGGCTACTCGACGATTTCGCTCGGCTACGCGGGACTGTGGGAGTGCGTCTACGCGCTCATCGGCAAGAAACTCACCGAACCGGAGGGCGAGAAACTCGGCCTTGAAATCATGCAGAAACTCAACGACTTCACGGCGGCGTGGAAGGCGGCGGAAAACATCGACTACTCCCTCTACGGCACGCCGCTCGAATCCACGACCTACAAGTTCGCGAAGTGCCTTCAGAAGCGCTTCGGCATCATCCGGGGCGTGACCGACCGCAACTACATCACGAACTCCTACCACATCCACGTGACGGAGCCGGTGGATGCGTTCCGCAAGCTGGCGACGGAGGCGAAGTTCCAGCGGCTCTCGCCGGGCGGCGCGATTTCCTATGTCGAAGTGCCGAACATGCAGAACAACCTCAAGGCCGTCCTTGCGATCATGCAGTTCATCTACGACAACATCATGTATGCCGAACTGAACACGAAGAGCGACTACTGTCAGGTCTGCGGGTTCGACGGTGAGATTGAGATCGTGAAGGACGAGAGCGGCAAACTCATCTGGAAGTGTCCGAAGTGCGGCAATACGGACGAATCGAAGCTCAACGTCGCCCGCCGGACTTGCGGCTACATCGGCAGCCAGTTCTGGAACCAGGGCCGCACCCAGGAAATCAAGGAGCGCGTCCTTCACGTCTCGTAGTATGAACTACGCTTCCATCAGGACGTGCGACATCGCCAACGGGGAGGGGGTTCGTGTCTCCCTCTTCGTTTCGGGTTGCACGCACCGCTGCAAGGGGTGCTTCAATCCCGACCAGTGGGACTTCGCCTTCGGAAAACCGTTCACGACGGCGACGGAGGCGGAACTTTTCGCCGCGCTCGAGCCGGCGTTCGTCGCCGGTCTCACGATTCTCGGCGGCGAACCGATGGAACCGTCGAACCAGAGAGCCCTCGTGCCGTTCCTCCGCCGCTTCCGCGCACGATTTGGCGCGACGAAGACGCTTTGGGTCTACACGGGATGCGTACTTGAAACCGACCTCAAGTCCCCTTCTCGGTGGCGCACGGAAGTGACGGACGAGTTCCTTTCCTACATCAACGTTCTCGTCGACGGGCCTTTCCTCGAGGCGAAGAAGGACATTTCCCTTGCGTTCAGGGGTTCCGCAAACCAGCGAATCCTACGACTGAACGCCCGCGAGGATGCGTGACGCGCTCTCGATGGATTCGAGTTCGGTCGCGGCGGCTTCCCAGTCCGCCGTGTAGCGGTCGATGGAAGGCGAGGCGGATCGGACAGCATCTCGCGGGAGAGGGACGTCTCCACGAATGCCGCGACGTCCGAAAGGCGCGAAAGGGGTTTTTGCTGACCCATCCCCTTTACAAGTCACCCATACCGGCGCATTTCGTGCACTCGAGGGGGTGTCAAAGCGCGTTTGGCGCATTAGGGGCTAGTTAAAGGGAGCGGAGGATTTCCAGCGCGGCAAAAGTGACGTCGTTCGTGCCGATGAACCAGCGTCCGTCCCGCTTCTGCGCCGAGACGAGCCGAATCGCAATGTCGGTTCGGCTCAGTCCGTTCGTGGCGAAGAAGTCACCGTTCGACACCGTCTGCAGGAGATTCGAGACCACGCAGGGCGCGAGATTCGTCACCGTCGGCGCAATGGCGAGGGCGTGATCGACCTCGTTCCGGATGCTGGGTTCGAGCACGTCTTCATCGGCCAGCGGATGGATGGTTAGCGCAATCGCGAGAAGCAGGTGTTTCAGCATCGGGTCAAGCACCCCTTCGCATATCTGAGTTGTCGTAGCGTCATGGCAAACATTATATCATTTCTTCTGCCGCGAGGAGTCGCGCCCCGATCTTTCAGCGGGCGCCTCCCAAACCCTCGGACGGATCAAAACGGACAGCCCCCCACGGATAGGCATCGAGTTCGACGAGCGCTTCCCCGGTGAGGAAGAGCGAGCCGCAGACAAGCGTCCGACTACTTCCCTGCCGTTTTGCCGCACCCAGTGCGGACGGGAGCGACGGCATCGCCACCGCGTCGATTCCCGCCGCGCCCATGCGACGCGCCGTCTCGTCCGCCGCGAGCGAGCGGGGGTTGTTCGTCCGCACGGCAAACCCGCAGGCAACGTACGGCGCAAGCGTGCGAAGCACCTCCGCGACATCCTTGTCACCGCAGAAGCCGGCGATCAGGTTCAGCCCCGATTCCCCGTCCGCCGCGAGGGCGGCGGCGAGTGCGCGGGCGGCGGGCGGATTGTGCGCACCGTCGACGATGAAGTTTCCGACGCGCTGGTAGCGTCCCGGCCAGACGACGTTCGCCATGCCGGCCTTCGCCCGTTCCGCGTCCGCCGCGCCGAGAAGCACCCTGAGCGCGGCGAGCGCCGTTGCGGCGTTTTCGCGGTTGAACGCCCCCGCAAGGCTCAGGTCGGCCGGCACGTCGTCCGTTCGCACGAGGTCGGGCGCGTAGAAGAACGGTGCGCCGATCTCCCGTGCGCGGGCTTCGACGACGGCCCGCACGCCCGCCTCGTTCGCGCCCAGCACGACGGGAACGCCGCGCTTCACGGTGCCCGCCTTTTCAGCGGCAATCTTCTCGACCGTGTCGCCAAGCCAGTCGCAGTGGTCAAGGCCGATGCGCGTGATGACTGTCAGGGACGGACGGCAGACGTTCGTCGCGTCGAGCCTTCCGCCAAGACCCGTCTCAAGAATCGTCCAGTCGGGATGCGCGGCGGAATAGACCTGAAAGGCGACGGCGGTCAGGGCCTCGAAGAAGGTCACTTCCGCCAGGGCGGGATCCGACCGAACGGCGGCGGCGACCCGTTCCGCCGCGTGTTCGAGCGCGGCATCCGACATCGGCTGGCCGCCCAGGAAGAACCGCTCGTTGAGCCGCACGAGATGCGGGGAGGTATAGCGGCCGACCGAAGCCCCCGTGGTGCGCAGGCACGAATCGAGCATTGCACAGACCGCGCCTTTCCCGTCCGTCCCCGCCACGTGGATCGCCCGGACCGACTCCTGCGGATTGCCGAGCGCGGCGCAGACGGCCCGAATCGTCCCAAGTCCGGGCCTCATGCCAAATCGCCGCCGTGCGGCGAGTTCGTCAAGGAACGTCATATCCCCACCGCCACGACAATCGCCGAACACGCGGCATAACCGCCGAGAATCGCCCACAGGATGCGATCCGTGAGAAGCACCTTCTCAGGCCGCCCCGTATCGCCGCGTCCCCAGGCGAGACTGGCGTAGCGCACGATGCCCGCCAGCACGAAAAGCGCGGTAATCCACAGGCCGGGAAACCTCGCCCCCATCTTCGAGGTCAGCGTGTAGGCGAGGTATTCGGCGACGGACGCAAGGCCGGCGACGGCAATCAGCGCGGAAAGCACCTTGGGGTGATAGTGCTTCAGCACGGTGCGCGAGTTCACCGCAGTCTCCTTCTCGTGCTTGCGCTTGCAGCAGGCGAGGAACAGCGAAAGCGTAAACGTGCAGACGAGCAGCCACGGCGAGACGTAGGCGGTGATGATTGCCGCGCCCGCCACGGCACGCAGCACGAACCCGGCGGAAAGCGTCACGACATCCACATACGGAATACGCTTCAGGAAGCCCGTGTAAAGGCACTGCATCACCGTGTAGGCGAGAATCGTACCGAAGGCGAGGGTGCGCGTCGGAAGGATCATCACCACCAGGGCCGGATAGGCGAAGCCCGCCGCAAAGAGAACAAGCGCGAAACGAACCGCCGCGATGCGCGGAATCTGCCCGGCCGCCACGGGACGGAGCCGCTTCACGGGGTGCAGGCGGTCGGCATCGTAGTCCGAGACGTCGTTCAGCAGATAGAAGGCCGACGACACAAGCGAAAACGAGCCCGCCATCGCCACCGCCATCAGAAACGATTCCCACCCGCGCACAATGTCGCGTTGGCTCGCATCCGCCACCGAGAAGAACCAGGCCATCATCACGACCCCGTTCTTCGTCCACTGGTCAACCCGCATGGCCCGCAGCCAGACCTTCATTCGTTCAATGTTCGCCATTTGACTAAACCCCAGAAAAGTGAATGCTCCGTCAGAACGGGATTGGAAAGCGATTCGTAGAAAGTCCAAAACGCCGACCAGTTGCGATCGACGGACTCGACCCAGCGGATGGGAAAGAGACCGAGTGCGCGAGTGTAGGTCTCTTCACCGGTGCGGCTTGCCGTCGCTTCGCAGAACGGCCACAGGCGTAAGTAGGTGGCGTTCTTCACCCAAAACGGGAAGACGCGCGTCTCCTCGATTGCCCCGTCCTTGCCGCGGTAGATTTCAACGCCACGCCAAAGCCACCGCGTGACGGAATCCTCCCGCACACCGTCCACATAGCGGTAGTCGATAATCCGCTCGTAGATCGGGAAGAGCGAAAGCCGACGGCGACGAACGCTCGCTTCCCACTCGACGAAGGGCCACGGACAGCGAATTCGCGTCTGCGAGGCGGTTTCGCCGCCTTCCGCATTCCCGTGCGAACGGGTCTTCGCATACGAGAAGAGCGGCGGAAGAAACAGGTCCTGCCGTTCGCGTTCGCGACGGATTCGCCCGTAAAGCGGCCAAACCATCCACGATGTCCCCTCGCCCGCCGTGTCGCGGTCGTCCCGATAACTCGCCCACGTGACGAGCGGCCACAGAGCATAGCGGTGATCGCTCTCGCGCTGGTGGTTCACGCCGCAAAGCGGCCACGCGCCCCACGAACCGTCCGAACGCCAGTGGAGGAACGGGAAGAACACGACGTTCGAGGTCATCCACTCGTCCGCCGAGGGGCGCGGCATCCGGTAGCGCATCCAAACCGGCCAGAGGGCGAACTGCCAGTCGTACATCAGGAGGAAGTGCGGATGCCGCCCGTAGAACGGGAAAAGCCCCGCATACGATTCGCCCTCCCGCGTCCGCCCGTTGAACCAGAGCGGCATCACCTCGAACTGATGGCCGTCGTCCTGAATCTCCTGCCCGTGGACGAACCAGCAGAAGCGCCACCAGTCGCGGTGCTTCGTGAAGACGGGCCACATGACATCCGTCGTCTCGGCCTCCCGCGACCAAAACGGACCCAGCGACCGGTAGTTCGGTCGCTGGGCGTAGAAAGGCCCAATCTGGAAGGCCGAGGCGAGGAGCAACTCACCGAACATTCTTCAGCAGTTCCTCGTACTCCTTGCGCTCGAAGTCGGAAAGTTCCCCAAGGCGGCTCTGCACCCGGCGGAGCGTCATCTTCCCCGTCTTGCGGTCGCCGCGCGCGACCTGCACGCGGGCCAGGGAGATGAGCATGCGGATATCCTCCGCCCGTCCGTTCACCTTCGAGAGTTCGCAGGCTTTCTCAATGCAGGTCTGCGCCTCGGCGAGATCGCCCCCGCCGTCCATCAGAACAGAACCGAGCGTCTCCCACGCGACGTAGAGTTCCGGCGCGGTCTTTACCGCCAGGCGGGCGTAGCGTTCCGCCTCCCCGAACCGCTTGGTGCGACGGTAGACTTCGGCAAGGTCGTTCATCGCGAGCACGACGGGCTTGCGCGCGTCGGCGGCACGGCGGAGATAGGGCTCGGCCTCTTCGAGGTTGTTCTTGCGAAGGGCGAGCGAACCCATCGCGTAGTTCGCGAGCGGGGCTTTGCGGTTCAGGCGCAGCATCTCCTTCGCGTGCGCCTCCGCCGCCTCGATGTCGTCCAGCGAAATGTCGAGGCCGAGGACGATATCCTGCGTCGTTGAGATGTCGGGGCGTGCCGCCGCCGCGAGGACGAAGGCGTCGCGCGCGGCGCGGCGGTGTTCCACTTCGTTTCCCTTCCGGAGCAGCAGGAAGGCGCGGGTTGCCTGAACATAGTAGTCGAACGGGCCTCTCGCCTGCTTCTCCATCGCCGGCAGAATGCTGGTTTCGAGTTCGCGCTCGAGTGCGGCCTTCGCCTTCTCGTCCTTCGTCGCATCGCACATCTGCATCGTGACGGCGGCGAAGAGCGACCACGCCCGCACGTCGGACGGATTCTCATCGATGACCGCGTTGAGGATTTTCCGCGACTTCGCGAAGTCGTTCTTCATCAGCGCGACCATGGCCAACTCAACCCGAACACGCGGGTCGTCGCCGCCGACGTTCGCCGCCCGCTCGAGGTAGGTGAGGGCCTTCGCACTGTCGCCATCGAGAAGCGACAGGCGCATCATGCCGACGAGCGCATCGTGGTCGTCCGCGTTCTGCGCGAGAACCTGCTCGTAGACTTCGCGGGATTTCTCGCGGTTGTCCTCGTTCGCGTAGAGGGCCGCAATCATGTTCATCAGCGAACTGCGGCGATCCGTCGGCACGAAGTCAATGGCGCGACGGACTTGGCTCAGGGCTTCACCGGGCCGCCCCGAACGCGCCCACGTGAAGCCAAGGCGCACGAAGACGTCGGGATTGCGGATGTAGCCGTAGTATTTCGACAGTCCCCAGAGGCGGTAGCGGCGCGACGGGTCGTCCACGAGGGCCTTCAGGCGGCGTTCGAAGTCCGCCTTCTTCGCGACGGCACGCGGATACTTCGCCCGCGACATCTCAACGAGGTTGAAGAGCGAGGAAATGTTGTCCGTATCAATTTCGCTCAGGACGCGGTCGTAGAGGTCGAACGCCTCGTCGTCCTTCCCGCGATCCTGCAGCCAGACGCCCCGGTTGTTGGCGATGAGGCCGATGTGGCGGCGCAGTTCGAGCCGCATGTGCTCGACGGGATCCTTCACCTTCCAGTTCCCGAAACTGCCCCAGCCCTTCGGCGCGGCGAGAATGGAGTTGAACTTCTTCCACGCGCCAAGGTCAACCGTGCGCGAGTCGTCCGAACCGAAGAAGAGGAACTCGGGCACGGGCTTCAGCCCCGCCGAATACCACAGGTCGGGCGCACCGTAAATCGCGACCGACTTCGCCGCCACGGGGTCGAACGAGAACCAGTCCTGCACGAACGGCAGAACGCCCAGCGAAAGGGAGAGGACGAGTTCCGAGTTCCGCGCCCCCGCCAGTTTCTTCTCCTTCACAAGTTTCGTGAGTTCGTCACGATAGCTGCGGTCGAGGTCGCGGTCGAGGGCGATGACGTTCAGTTCCTTCCCCTGCGCGGCGGAAACGAGTTTCAGGTGGTCGTCAAGCGTTCCGTCCGTCACGAGCCACGTGCGGTCGCCAAGGTCGGCAATCAGTTTCTCGGCGACAATGTCGGCGAAGTCGCCACGCGAGGAGTCGAAGGTGAAGAGGTTGAAGAAGATGGAGAAAAGGTAGACGATGGCGAGAAGTCCGCCGCTCACGCAGGCGATCAGCCGTCCCCGTCCGTCCGCCACGACCGCCTTCGATTCGTTCACGGCCGGCTTCACGCAAACCTGCAGCCACCAGTAGGCGGCGAGATACCCCGCAACCGCCGCGACGAAGGCCGAACTGAGTACGGGCAGAATCCCGTGCACCCCCATCCGCGCCGACGGCGAGAGCGGCGTCGCCACGGCGAGAATCGAGACGATGCCCAGCCCGAAGTTGAAGAGCCACTGCATCCAGTCGCCCTTCTCGTTGAACGACTTCGCGCTCGCGCACACCGCGACGAGAAACGGCACCGTCGCGACAAGGAGGACGACGAGCCACCCGTCCGTCCGGCAATAGCCCTTCACCTGGCCCATCACCGTCTTCATTACGGGGACGATTCCGCCGCCGGCCTGTGCGGCAAAGACGAGAAACGCGGCGAAAGCCGCCACCGCAAACAGCACGACCGGGAGATAGGGCTTCTTCCCATCCCGAATCGGCACGACGACGAGTACGGCGAGCATCAGCGGCGAAAGTGCCGCGAATACGCCCGAATCGACCGCGCCCAGCCCCCACAGCGCACCGACTGCAATCGGGAAGAGGCACGCCGCCTTGCTCCGAACCTGCGCCCACGGAATCATCAGGAGCGCACACCCCATCGCCCACGTGAAGTCGAAGAGCCGCGGTTCAAGGTGGGTCGCCGCCGACCGGACGCATGGCGTCAGCATGAAGACGCACGCCGCGACGACGCCCGCCACACGCCCGGCGGAAAGGGCGAACCCCTGCGCATCGCCGACAATCCGGGCGCGTACGAAATACGAGACGAACAGGTAGACCGCAACGACCGCGAACACGCCGCAGATCGGCGCGAGAGCGTTCCCGCCACCGAACAGGCCCGCAAAGAACGCCATCAGCGGATAGGGCGTCGCGGCCTCCGTGACCAGCCCGCGCCAGACGGCCATCAGATGGGCGCTCTCGCCCGGATAGGCGAACGCCGCCGTCGAAACGCCGTAGACCAGCGCGGCGGCGGCGGCCAGCACCGCCGCAATCAGCCAATCGACCTTCCCGGCCTTCGGAATGTTCGTGAACGTTCTCATAAGTCGTATCCCTTTCTTTTCCCAGATGTCGCCTGAAACTTACTTCACCTTCGCCAACGCCTGCGCGAGGTCGGCAATCAGGTCGTCCGGATCCTCAAGCCCGACCGACAGGCGGATCAAGTCCGGCGGAATGCCCGCCTCCTTCAACTGCTCGTCCGTCAGCTGGCGGTGGGTGTGCGAAGCCGGGTGCAGAACGCAGCTCCACGCATCCGCCACGTGCGTGACGATGCCGATCAGTTTCAGCGAATCCATGAAGTCGATCGAGGCCTGCCGCCCGCCGCGAATGCCGAACGTCATCACGCCGCACGGGGCCGGCCCGTCGAACTGCTTCTCCACGAGCGCGTGGTACTTCGAGTCGGGCAGCCCCGCGAAGTTCACCCACGCCACCTTCTCCTGCGCCTTGAGCCACCGGGCGACCGTGAGCGCACTCTCCGCATGGCGGCGGATGCGCAGGTGGAGCGATTCCAGCCCGATGTTGACGAGAAAGGCGTTGAACGGCGACGGAATCGAGCCGTAGTCGCGCATCAGCTGCGCCGTGCACTTCGTGATGTAGGCGAGTTTGCCGAAGGACTTCGTGTAGCTCAGCCCGTGATACGAGGGGTCGGGCGCGACAAGCCCCGCGAACTTCTCGGGGTATTTCTCCCAGTCGAAGTTGCCGCTGTCCACGATGCACCCGCCGACCTGCGCGGAATGGCCGTCCATGTATTTCGTCGTCGCGTGCGTCACGATGTCGCACCCGAAGCGGAACGGACGGCACAGGATCGGCGTCGGGAACGTGTTGTCGATGATGAGCGGCACGCCGTTGCGGTGCGCCACGCGTGCGAACTTCTCGATGTCGAGCACGCACCCGGATGGATTCGCCACCGTCTCGCCGAAGACGCACTTCGTGTTCGGACGGAACGCCTTCTGAATCGTCTCCTCGTCCGCATCGGGATCGACGAAGGTGAACTCGATGCCGAGTTTCTTGAGCGAGACGGCGAAGAGGTTGAACGTGCCGCCGTAGATCTGCGCGGAACTCACCACGTGGTCGCCCGCGACGCACAGGTTCAGCACGGCGAACGTCGATGCCGCCTGACCCGAACTCGTGAGAATCGCGGCGACGCCCCCTTCCAGCGCGGCAATCTTCTTCGCCACCTGGTCGTTCGTCGGATTCGCAAGGCGCGTGTAGAAATAGCCGGCCGCCTTCAGGTCGAAGAGATCGGCCATGTGCTGGGTCGTGTCGTACTTAAAGGTCGTACTCGCGTAGATCGGCACCTGCCTCGGTTCACCGCACTTGGGCGACCATCCGCCCTGGACGCATAAGGTATCGATTTTCATTAACCTGTCCTCTCAGAAGTTTCTGCCGTATTATACACCCCGTCAGCCAATTTCCAGTGCAACACCTGTTGCGCCGAGCGGTGGTCTGACAAGGATATTCTTATGTTTGGTAGGTATTATAGCAGATTTCGGACGAGTCTGTAAAGCGGGCTCGACCGAATTCACCCCGTCTTGCCGACCGGTTGCATTGTGTCTGGCGGGGTCTGACGGGGTTGCTTGGCCTGTCGGACGGCCGACCTTTCGGAGCGCGGCGGACTGCACCCGGGTGCAGACACCTTCTGCACCCGGGTGTAGACACC
>CAVAHB010000005.1:0-11514 GCA_963588415.1 Faecalibacterium sp. CAG:74 | reverse complement strand
TCTTGCGGAAGTCGCATTTCGGGAACGCCTATCAGGACGGCATCAACGAGTTGCGATCGTTCGACGTCTCCTTTTTCAACGTCTCGAAGGGGAACTGCCTTGCCTTGCCCAAGGAGGCGTTCCGAGGCCCGTTTCTCCTTGGCGTGACGCCCGACTTGGCGCAGCACCTTGTCTGTGAGCCGAAAGACGTCCCGTTCGCGGAAAGGCTGCGGTGCGCCCTTTGCCGGGCGAGGATTTGGCTGAAAGGACATCGGATTTAAGCGAGGACTTGTTATGGTCGAGCAACTCTTGAAGCGTCTCCTTTGCTGCCTGATTCCGTATGCGCGGTGGCGGCACATGATCTTGCGGAGTCGCCGCGACCTCATCCGCGTCGTCGAAAGGGACGGCCGCGAGCGTCCGCCACGGCTCTTCAAGCTGCGCAAGGTCTACGTGACGGAATCTCGCGGGCTTTCCGGGAACGTCGTCCGCGTCGCCGCGCCTCTTTCAGGGGGGGCAAGAGTCAATGTCTCGTTTCACGGACGCCGTGGATGCGTGGAGATTGGCCCTGACGTCGCCGGGACGTGCGACATTGCCTTGTGGGATGACGATTCCCATGTCCGCATTGGCGCACGGACGTCGCTTGGCAACAGCCAGATGACGGTGACGGGAAGTGGCGTCGAGATCGGCGAGCACCGCGTGGTCGTCCGCGTCGAGCAGCACGTTGCCGATTTTGACGTCGCGGTGCACGACGCCGCACCGGTGGCAGTAGTCCAGCACGTCGCGGAGGTCGGCGTACCAGCGTTCCGCCCGCGCCTCCGTCACCTTGCCCGATCCACAGACGTCGTGGAGCGTCGTCGGGCGTCCGTTGGCGTCCCGCACGAGGGACATCGCGTAGTAGGGGCTGCCGGACGCCGCGTCGATGCCGCTCTCGAAGACCCGCACGAGGCGCGGGTGCTTCAGCCGCGCGAGAATGCGTCCCTCCGCCTCGAAGCGTTCCCGCAGGAAGCGCGACGAGACCTTCTCGCCCGAGAACACCTTCAGGGCAACGGACGCGCCCACGCCGCCGCGCCGCGTAGACCTTCCCCATCCCCCCGGAGCCGAGGAGGCGCAGGGGACGGTACGGCCCGATGTCGTCGGGCGCGTCGGAACGGTTCTCGTCGTCGTTCGTATCCAAAAGGACTCTACGCCTTCCTCATTGCGGCATCCATCTTGCGCTGTATCGTTTTGTCCAAGCGGATTCCTCTTTCCGATGTTAATTTGTGGACATTATACCATTTTTAGGCTGAGATGAGTGGGGCAATCCAGAGAGTCGTGTCGTTTGCGTTGCGCGGGCGCGGCGCGGCGGTGTCTTTGTGCCTCCGTGCCTCTGTGTTGAAATGGCAGAACAAGGGGGAGAGATTCGACTGCCGAATTTAGGCTGAACGTTCGGGCGGAAGCCCCATGTGCCGCCGCAGAAAGGTCAGGTAAAGTTCGGTCTGCGCACCTGCCGCGCAGTCCGTGCGCATCACGACGCCGATGTGCATTTCCCCTTCGTCCGAGAGGGGAATTGCGACGATGTCGTCGCCGTTCAGCCCGGGGTCGAGGATGCCGCTGCTGATCGTGTAGCCGTTCAGGCCCCGAAGAAGGTTGAAGAGCGTCGCCCGGTCTCGGACGAGTATGTTCTTCGGGCGGGCGACGGACGCAAAGACCTCCTCCGAAAAGTAGAAGGAGTTGTGCGTCCCCTGCTCGAACGAAAGATAGGGGTAGTCCGTCAGTTCCGCGAGCGACACCGCCAGCTTCCCCGCCAGCGGGTGCGACTTCGTGATGAAGACGTGAGGTCGCGTCGCGAAAAGCGGGGTGAACGTCAGGTTGCGTTCCTTCAGGATTTTGCCCAGCACGGACTCGTTGAAGCGGTCGAGATACAGCACGCCGAGTTCGCTCCGGCAACTGGCGACGTCCTCGACGATCTCGTAGGTCTGCGTCTCGCGCAGACGAAAGTCGTAGGCATCGTCCGTACAGGTGTTAATCAAGTCCACGAGCGCGTTCACCGCGAACGCATAATGCTGGGTGGAGACGCAGAACGTCGGGCGGACCTGCCGCTTCACCCCGTATTGCTGCTCCAGCAGGGACATCTGGTCGAGTACCTGCCGCGCGAAGCGCAGGAATGTCTCCCCGTCCCGCGAGACGGATACGCCGCGATTGGAGCGGACGAAAAGCGAAAGCCCGATTTCGTCCTCCAGGTCGTGGATGGACTTCGTCAGGCTCGGCTGGGAGACGTAAAGGCGGCGCGCGGCCTCCGTGAGGCTTTCGCACGCCGCCGTTTCCGCCGCGTATCTGAGCTGTTGTATCGTCACGGCGGAACATTATACCATTTCGTCCGCCGCGTCGGCTACGCCGCGTTCAGTCCGCCCAGACCTCGTCGGCGATTCGCTTCACGAGGGCCAGTTTCTTCCACTGGTCGGCTTCCGTGATGCGGTTGCCGATTTCGCACGAGGCGAAGCCGCACTGCGGGCTCAGGTAGAGGCGGTCGAGCGGCACGAACTTCGACGCGGCGCGAATGCGGGCCTTCACGGCCTCGGGGTCTTCCAGCGCGGCGGATTTCGTGGTGACGAGACCGAGCACGACCTTCTTGTCCTCCGGCACGAACTTCAGCGGCTCGAAACCGCCCGAACGCGCGTCGTCGAACTCGAGGTAGAACGCATCCACCTCTTCCCGCGCGAACAGTACCGAAGCGACGGGATCGTATGCGCCCGCGCCGAAGTAGGCGGAGTGGTAGTTGCCGCGGCAGACGTGCGTGTTGACGGTGAGATCGGCGGGATGCCCCTCGAGCGCGAGATTGTTGACGCGCAGGAACTTCTCCGCGAGTCCCTTCAGATCCACGCCTTCACCATAGCGTTCGGGATTGCCGCCCGAGACGAGCACGCCCCACGTGCAGTCGTCGAGCTGCAGGTTGCGGCATCCCGCGGCGTGGAGATCGGCAATCACCTTGCGATAGGCGGTCGCGATGTCCTCGATGAGGGCGTCGTCGTTCGGGTAGATTTTGCGCGTCTTCTCGCGGTTGGCGGGAATCAGGAGCTGCTGGAACAGCTGGGCAGGGGCCGGAATCGTCTGCTTGGCGACGGATGCCCCGTCCTCGAACTGCTTCACGAATGCGTAGTGATCGACGAACGGGTGGTGGCCGGCCGAGATCCTGTCGGTCAGCCAGGTGTCGTCGATCAGGGCCTGTTCGCCGTGAAAGGTCACGCCGTGTTCGGTCTTGCGGTGGGCGATGCCGTTCAGCCCCCAGAAGAAGTCGAGATGCCACGTGGCGCGGCGGAACTCGCCGTCCGTCAGCGCCTGGTAGCCGGCGGCCTTCTGCCTGGAGACGAGTTCGGCGATGAGGCCGTCCTCGACCTTCTTCAGCCCGTCCGCGTCAATCGCGCCCGCCGCGAAGTCCGCCCGCGCCTTCTTGAGCGCCTCCGGACGGAGGAAACTGCCCACGTGGTCGTGGCGGAAAGGTGTCTTAAGTTGATTTGCCATTGTCTTCGTTCCTTCTGCCGGTTTCCCGGCGTTGTCGTTGTTTTGTTTGCCGTTTTTCGTTTCGTCTTCTCCGGTGGAGAAAACGGCGGATAGTATACCATTCCGGTCGCAATTGATGAAAATACAATCTTTCTCTCGCTGGCCATAACGTTTTTCTATGGCCGTCTTGCAAAGTCTCCGTCCGATTTTCGTGAGCGTCTGCGAATTGCGGCTCGTCCTTCTTCTTCCGTCTCCATGGCCTTCCTCTCTTTTTTGCTAACCCGTTAGACTTTACAATTTCCAGATTTTACACTTTCCACGACTCAATTTGACGCAAAACACCGAAGTATGATATAATTATCTCCAATGATGTTTTGATTTGCAGTTGTGATGATGAGACTTACCACGATTGAATTGTTTGCCGGCGCTGGCGGGTTGGCCTTGGGCGTTGAGAAAGCCGGTTTCAAGACCTTGGCCTGTCTTGAACTCAACGCCGACGCCTGCGCGAGTCTGCGCGCGAATCGTCCGAACTGGCGCATCGTCGAAGACGATATCGCCAACGTCTCGTGCCTCGATCTCGAAGATTGCTTCGGCATCCGGCGCGGCGAACTGGACTTGCTTTCCGGCGGAGCGCCGTGTCAGGCGTTTTCGTATGCGGGGAAGAAACTCGGTCTTGAAGACGCACGCGGCACTTTGTTCTACCACTATGCGATTTTCCTTCAAAAACTCCAACCGCGCATGTTCCTCTTTGAGAACGTCCGCGGACTCCTGACCCACGACGGCGGGCGCACCTATCGGACAATCACGAGCATCTTCGAGCAGGCTGGCTATGCAATTCAGCGGAAAGTTCTAAACGCATGGGACTACGGCGTCGCACAGAAGCGCGAACGGCTCATCACGGTCGGCATCCGCAACGACCTGAAGGATTCGGTCGCATTCTCGTTCCCCAAGCCCCACCGCTATAAGCCGGTTCTGCGGGATATTCTGCTTGACTGCCCAAAGAGCGAGGGAACGCCTTACCCCAAACGCAAGCGCGAGATTTACGACCTCGTCCCGCCCGGCGGCTACTGGCGTGACATTCCCGAAGACGTGGCGAAGGAATATATGAAGAGTTGCTGGGAAATGGAAGGCGGACGCACCGGCATCCTGCGTCGGATGAGCCTTGACGAGCCGTCGCTGACGGTGCTCACGTCGCCGAGCCAGAAGCAGACTGACCGCTGCCATCCGATTGAGTCACGTCCGTTTACCGTTCGGGAGAATGCACGATGCCAGAGTTTCCCCGACGATTGGCGGTTTTGCGGGAGCGTCAGTTCCCAGTACAAACAGGTCGGCAACGCCGTTCCCGTGAACCTCGCGTATGAAATCGCCCGGAAAATCAAGGATGCGCTCGTCGGCGCAAAGGAGAATGTCAAATGAAGCGGCTGAACTTCATCAGCAATCGTGACTTTGCCGCACACGTGCGCGAGACAATCCGCAAATATGGCGACAAGCTGGAATCGTTTGACCTCAAGCGGTTCAACAGAAACATCATTGACCCAATCAAGTTGATCTTTGACAAGACGGTCTACCGTGCGACTTGGGAAGAGACCGTCGGCAACGAGATCTTCCGTCAACGGGACAAGTCGAACAACAACGACATCGGATACTTCCATCAGAGGATCTTCCAGTACATCAAGAACTGCACCGTGCCGCAGAACGGAGAGTCCGGTGGCTGGGACGTAATTTACTCGAACCCGAATGGCATTCGGCTGCCCGACGGGACAATTGTCCACACCGTCTACGTGGAGATGAAAAACAAGCACAACACAATGAACTCTTCAGCATCGGGAAAGACGTTCATCAAAATGCAGTCCCAGATTCTCAAGGATGACGACTGCGCGTGCTTTCTCGTCGAGGCCATCGCCAAGAGGTCGCAGAACGTCAAGTGGGAGACGAGCGTTGACGGACGCGAGGTCGGGCATCGCCTGATCCGTCGCGTGAGCCTCGACCAGTTCTATGCGCTCGTCACTGGCGAACCGGATGCCTTCTATCAGGTCTGCATGACCCTGCCGAGCGTCATCCGGGAAGTCGTGGATTCCGAGGGAAAGAATCTCGTCCCTCACGACACCGTCATGGAGGAGTTGCGGAAAATGGCGGCGGAGTTCAAGGTGAAGAACTGCGATATGGCGATGGCGATGGCCGTCTATCTTCTTGGATTCCCGTCGTATCTGGGCTTTTCCTACGATAAGTGCGAATAAAAGGACGCAATTTTTGATATAATGTCCGCCGTTCGGAAGAGAACACAACAGAAAAGAAAGGAACAGACAAGATGGAACTCAAGGGATCGAAGACGGCGGCGAATCTCGCCGCAGCGTTTGCGGGCGAATCGCAGGCACGGAACAAGTACGACTATTTCGCCTCGCGGGCGAAAAAGGACGGCTACGAGCAGATTGCTGCCATCTTCCAGGAGACGGCTCTCAACGAGAAGGAACACGCGAAGATGTGGTTCAAGGCCCTGAACGGCATTGGCGACACGGTCGCGAACCTTGCGGCGGCCGCCGCCGGCGAACACGAGGAATGGACGGAAATGTACCGCAAGTTCGCCGAGGAGGCGCGCGGCGAGGGCTTTGACGAGATTGCGAAACTCTTCGAGGGCGTGGCGAAGGTCGAGGCGCACCACGAGGCGCGCTACCGCAAGCTTCTCGCGAACGTCGAAAGCGGCGAAACGTGGGTGCGCGTCGGGGTGAACCGCTGGCAGTGCCGGAACTGCGGTGCGATCGTCGAGAGCGACAAGGCACCCGAGAAGTGCCCCGTGTGCGCCCATCCGAAGGCGTACTTCCAGTTGCTCGCCGAGAACTACTGAGGAACTTCCGCCGTGGCGAAGATGAATATGGTCATCGCCCAGTCGGGCGGCCCGTCGATGGTCATCAACCAGTCGCTCGTCGGTGCGGTGCTGGAGGCGCGGAAGTCCGCGAAAATCGGGCGCATCCTCGGTGCGCGGCACGGGATACTCGGCATTCTCGGCAACGACTACGTCGACCTGCGGAAGGTCTCGGTGCGCAAGCTCGAGGCGATTGCCGAAACGCCGTCCTCCGCGCTGGGGAGTTGCCGTCGGAAGCCCGACGCGGCGGATTGCCGCCTGATTTTCGAGGCGTTCCGCAAACTGAGCGTCGGGTATTTCTTCTACATCGGCGGAAACGATTCGGCGGACGCGGCGCGGATTGTCGCGGAAGAGGCGGAAAAGGAGGGCTATCCGCTCGTCGTCTACCATATTCCGAAGACGATTGACAACGACCTCCGCAGCTGCGACCACACGCCCGGCTTCGGGTCGGCGGCGCGGTTCGTGGCGAGCGCGGTCAAGGGCGACGACCTCGACAACCGCGCGCTCGGCGGCGTGAAGATCGACGTAATCATGGGACGCGACGCGGGCTTCCTGACGGCGGCCTCGGCTCTCGCCCGTGAAAACGAAGGGGACGGGCCGCACCTCATCTACCTTCCGGAAGTGCCGTTTTCGCTGGAAAAGTTCGAAAAAGACGTCCTTGCGGAGATGAAAAGGCACGGGCGGTGCGTCGTCGCCGTGTCGGAGGGCATCCGCGACGCGAAGGGCGAATCCATCGGCGCGCGTTTCGCGGGCGGAGAGAAGGATTCGCACGGCAACGTGCAGATGAGCGGCACGGGTGCGCTCGGCGACCATCTCGCGAAATACCTGAAGTCCACGGGCAAGGTGAAGCGCGTGCGGGCCGACACGTTCGGCTACCTGCAGCGGAGTTTCCCCGGCATCGCGTCGAAGGTCGACCAGGCCGAGGCGCGGGCGGCGGGTACGGCCGCCGTGAAGGCCGCGCTGAAGGGCGAACTCACGAAGGGAACGATTGCGATTCTCCGGGCGAAGGGCGGGAAGTATCAGGCGGCGTTCGCGCCACGGCCGATCGCCGACGCGGCAAAGTTCACGCGCAGCGTCCCGAAGGCCTACATCGCCAGGAACGGACACGACGTGACGCGGGCGTTCCTCGACTATGCGCGGCCGCTCGTCGGCGACCTGCCGCACTGCGAAATCTTCCACTGACGCCCGATGCTTGAACTGACCCAGCGACAGAAACAGACCCTTGCACTCGCCCCGCGCCAGATGCAGGGCCTGAAGTTGCTGGCGAAGTCCCTGCCCGAACTCCGCGCCGAAATCGCGGCGGAAATGGATCGCAATCCGGCAATCGAAGATGTGGCGCGTCCGCTCGAAACCTCGCTTTCAGAGGTTGAACGCCAGCACGACGCCGCAGAATCCGCGCCGGACTACCCGGAGGACGACTTCACGCCCGGGCAGAACTACGACGAGGAAGCGGCGGAGCGGCGACAGAGTTTCTTCGACAACCAGGTGAAGCCCGAGACGCTGCAGGAACATCTGCTCGCCCAACTCCCCGTTTCGGACATTCCACGCACCGACTGGCCGCTGGCGGAAGTGCTGATCGGCGACCTCGACGAAAAGGGATATTACAAGGGGTCGCTCGCCGACGCCGAAATGGCATTCGGCAAGACCGAGGCGCAAGTTCTCGCGACGCTCGCAAAAATCATGGAGTTCGACCCGCCGGGATGCGGTGCGCGGAATGCGCGGGAATGTCTGCTCGCCCAGGTCGAGACGCTGGACGATTCGCCCTACGAGGACGACGTGCGGCAGATCATCGCAAACCACCTCGAGGATGTCGCGGAGGGCCGCTTCGACGTTGTCGAGCGGGCGCTCGGGCTCACCCACGAACAGTTCCTGGAGGCGATGAAGGTTCTGCGTTCGCTGGACGGCCGCCCCGGACGGCAGTATCCGAGCGAACGCGAACGCATCGAATACGTGAACCCGGAAGTCCACGCGGTGAAGCGCGAAGGACGGTGGATGGCCGAGACGGACGAGCGTTCCCTGCCGGAAATACGCCTTTCGCGTAGCTTTGCCGCACTTTTGGAAGACCCGAAGCAGACTCCCGAGACGCGGACGTATATCCGCGAGCGTATCGCCGCCGCGCAGGCCTTCCGCGACGCCATCGCCAGGCGACAGCGGACGGTGCAGGCGATCGCGCAGGCGATCTTCGACCGCCAGCAGGACTTCTTCGAGAAGGGGTTCGGCGCACTGAAACCGCTCACGGAACTCGAAATCGCCGAAAAAGTGGGCGTTCATGGCACGACCGTCTCACGCACGGTGCGCGACAAATACGCCTCGACGCCGCAGGGTACGATCGAACTGCGGCGCTTCTTCGCCTCGGGTGTGCAGAATGCGGAGGGAGAATCGGTTTCGCAAATGGCGGTTCTCGCGAAATTGCGCGAAATTGTCGCGGACGAGGACGATTCCGCGCCCCTGTCGGACGAGAAGATTTCCGCCGCCCTGAAGGAGGCGGGCTTCCCCGTTGCGCGGCGAACCGTGGCCAAATACCGCGACAAGTTGGGCATTCCGGGCGCATCCGACCGCCGAAATATGGTATAATGCGCACATGATTGAGTTTTCGGAAAGCCAGAAGAGGACGATTACACGCGGACTGACGGTGCTGTCGTTTACGGTCGTCGTCGCATTCGTCGCGCTTCTCGCGTGGATGGGGATGAAGGTTCTCGCCTTTGCGAGTCCGGCGCTCGTCCCCGTCATTCTCGGCTTCTTCCTCTCCCTTTTCTTCAAGCCGTATTACACGTGGTGGAAGCGGATTATCCCAAACGCGACCCTCGCGCTGACGGCAATGCTCCTCACCATTCTCGTCCCGTTCGGGCTCTTCCTGTGGTATGCGGGCGCGGTGATGGTCGATCAGATCTCCAACCTCGTGCGGCAGGGCCCGACGCTCGTCGCGCAGGTCACGGACTGGTTCAACGCGACCTTCCCGAAGGTGAAGTCGCTTCTCGACCAGTTCGGCATAGATTATTCGGATGTCGGCAGCCTCTACACGAACTACGCCCCGACGGCGATTCGCGCGGGGACGGGTGCGCTGAAGTGCCTCGGCGGCATCCTTTCGGTGCTCGTCGCGCTCATCTTCTTCGTCTTCTTCCTGACGACGCGGGAGCGACGCGGCAGCGAGATCGTGGCGCAGATGCCCTTTCTGAAGGATGACACGAAGTCGTTCGTCGCCCAGCAAATCGACAGTTTCATCGACATTCTCGTGAGTTTCTTCCAGCGGCAGACGGTAATCTGCCTGATTGAGGGCGTGTTCTACGGCGCGGGCTTCGCGCTTGTCGGGCTTCCCTACGGGTTTATGATTGGCTTCGCGCTTGGCGTGCTGAACCTGATACCGCTCTTCGGGTCGGTCGTGTGCCTGCCAATCGTGCTGCCGCTCGCCTACTTCGCGCACGGCGGTTCGGGGCTTCGGCTCGTGCTCGTGACCTGCGTCTGGGCGGCGGGCCAGTTCCTCGACAACTACTTCATCACGCCGCGCATTCAGGGCAACAAGACGGGCCTCGGCTATGCGGGCGTTATCTTCTCCTTTTTCTTCTGGGCGACGTTACTCGGACCCATGCTCGGCATGCTCCTTGCGATTCCGCTCTCCGCCTTCTGCGTCGTACTCTGGCGCGCACTGAAGTCGAAGTACATCAAGCCGGTAGTATGAGTGAGCAACAGTAAGATCATGTTTGAAAACACAGTCTTCGGTCGTTTTGACCAGAACCTTCAGCACGCCATCAAGGACGCGGGCTACGAAAAGCCGACCCCGATTCAGGAGCAGGCGATACCTTATCTTCTCGACGGACGCGATCTCATCGGCTGCGCCCAGACGGGTACGGGCAAGACGGCGGCGTTCATGCTGCCGATCCTGAACCACCTCATCAAGGAGCGCAAGCCGCGCCGCGTCGGCCACCCTCGCGCCCTTATCCTCTCGCCGACGCGCGAACTTGCCGCGCAAACCGCCGAAAACGTCCGCCTGTATGCGAAATACGTGGATATGCCGTTCGCCTGCGTGTTCGGCGGCGTTTCGCAGTTCGGTCAGGTGAAGGACGTAAAGCGCGGCGCGGAAATCGTCGTGGCCTGTCCGGGCCGCCTCATCGACCTGATGTCTCAGGGCATCCTCTATCTTGACAACGTGGAGTGCTTCGTGCTGGACGAGGCGGACCGGATGCTTGACATGGGCTTTCTGCCCGACATCAGGCGTATCATCTCGAAGTTGCCGAAGGCGCGGCAGTCGCTCTTCTTTTCCGCGACGCTTTCGCCCCAGATCAAGAAACTCGCCGGCGAACTCGTGCAGGATCCGGCGCAGGTCACGATTTCGCCAGAAACCCCCACGGTGGACCGCATCAACCAGAAGGTGATGTTCGTCGATAAGCCGCAGAAGGATTCCCTGCTCGTCCACCTTCTTGAAACGAACCCGGAGTGGACGAAGGTTATCGTCTTCACGAAGATGCGCCACGGGGCGGATCGAATAGTCAAGAAACTCATCCGTGCGGAAATCCCGTGCGCGGCGATCCACTCCGACAAAACACAGGGACAGCGCACCCGTGCGCTCGAAGGCTTCCGCAAGGGGCGCAACCGCGTTTTGGTGGCGACGGATATCGCCAGCCGCGGCATCGACGTGCCGGACGTGTCGTGCGTCATCAACATGGAACTGCCGCTTGAGACCGAGAGCTACGTGCACCGCATCGGGCGCACGGCCCGTGCGGGCGAGTCGGGTGCGGCAATCAGCTTTGTCACGGCGGAGGAGCGCGGACAACTGAAGGCGGTCGAGCGCTTCATTAGGAAGTCAATTCCCGTCGATCGCGACCATCCGTTCCATTCCGAAACCGCCGACCAGCGCAACGGGAAGAGCGGCGAAGGTTTGCCGCAGGCCCCGTGGATGCAGGCGGGCGGCAACCGTGGCGGTGGCAAACGCGGCGGCCATGGCGGCCGCGGCGGTTTTCACCACGGCGGCGGAAAGCGCGGAGGCTTCCACGCCAAGGGCAAGGGTCCTTTCAACGGCGGCGGACGCAAGTCGGGCGGACGTCATCGAACGGATTTCAGTCAAACTTATTGACTTCCGCCAGTCAATTTCCAGTACAATACCTGTTGCGTAGGGCGGTCGGACGACCGCCCTTTCGGAACGCGGCGGTCTGCACCCGGGTGTAGACACCTTCTGCACCCGGGTGTAGACACCCTCTGCACCC
>CAVAHB010000004.1:0-4045 GCA_963588415.1 Faecalibacterium sp. CAG:74 | reverse complement strand
GGAGTGCCCGATCGAGGCGCGCTACAGCTACCGCATCGAGCCGGACGGCTCGAACACGCGCACGGGCGAGTTCTTCAGTCGCGTACGTCCTCAGCCGGCCGCCGAAGGCTAAGCGGTACACCAGAACGAAGAAAGGGAAAAACAATGACACTCGACCTTAACCTCCCGTTTGACGACGAAGGCAACGCGAAACTCCTCGTTGATGACAATTTCATCGTCAACGTTTCGCGAAGGGACGAAGAGGGGCGAATCGCGATTTCCGCCCCCGTTGCGCAGGAGTTGAAGGAGGACATCGGTTATGCGCAAATGCTCGACCTTCTCGACCTCGCGCTCGGCCCACTCGTCGGCGACACGCCGGCCGTCGGCCGCGATCCGGTGAGCGGAATGCTGGTCGCCTACCAGTTGATACCCTATGCGAACATCTCCGAGGCGACTTGGTCCGATACGCTCGGTCGCTTTGTTGCATTTGCAAAGGGTATCGCCGAGACGCTGTAATTGTCCGACACGCTGCGCGTAGACATTACGGACGAACCTCGGAAAACACAAGGAAGAGAATAGGAGACACATCCATGCCGATTCGCATTGACGCCGCGTTCCAGAACGCACAGGACATCACGCTTGATGCCTTTCGCGCACCCGACGGGGTTTCGGGAGACTTGCACGACAGGACGATTGAGGTAGACGGGCGCACCTTCCGCATCTCTTTCGCGAATCCGAACGCCCCAAGCGTCCGATTCGCCTCATACGAACTCTTCAACAATCTTTTTCGCGCCTCCCGGCGCACGGACGTCCTGAACCGCCTGAAAGACCTCGTCGCCCGGCACTCGGTTGCAAAGGATCTCGGCGAAGTCGCCACCGTGACGGGGTTTCGCGAAAACGTTCAGCGGGCGATCCGTTCCGAGATGAGTGCGATTTCCAGGAAGGCGGGCGGGAAGTTCGCGCTCTACGGGTTCTCCACCGTCCGCGACCCGACCGTGCGGCCAATCGGCCGGTTGTCGGTTCATGTCGGGAAGGACGGCGTTCGGACGCGTCCCATCCATGCGCAGCTCATCAACGGCTACAACGAGTCCATCGGGTTGCGCGGCGAAGACGAAAGCGCAGCCCTGACGATTGCCTTCGTGCGCGACAACGACCGCAACCGGTGGGACTGCAACAACCTCGAGGAGGGCGACGGCTCCGTCACCGAGAAAGACCGGGCGGATTGGCTCAGATACCTCAGGTGGCACGATATCGACCTCTTCTCGAAGATTCGCAAGGCGCGCGCGGAGGCGACGGCCGGCAAGCGGACGGGCTGGGCCGGTGAAATCGCCCGCAACGGTCTAACCGCCGCCGTCCACGACATGGTGCGAAAGAATCTCGACCCGAGGGTCATCACGGAAATCCCGGACGTGAACCTTGTCATCGGCGCGGTTGCGGATGCGATTCTCGAGATCGTCGATACGGACTTCGGGAATCGGGATCGCACTGGAATCGAGGAGAAGATTGAGGAAATCGTCGCGCGTCGCGCACCGGCGGACAAGGCGGCACTCGTCCGCCGCATCCTCGATCACGTGTCGATGACCGCCTTCTGGCGGCAGACGAGCAAACTCGGGCTCGACTTCTTCAAGTCCCGCGGCGAGACGGTGGTGTTCGACTGGACGACGTTCGACGGAAAGCGTACGAACGGGGCGGAACTCGGCGACAAGTGGTGGAAGGACGGCGAGGCGGATGTCGCCGACCATTTCGGCGTCGCCATCACCAATTCCGAAATGCGCCATCTCGGAAGCGCGAAATATGCCAATGTGCTCGGCACGGGGCGCATCGTCCGGATTCAGGGTGCGCTGGCGGCGAAGGACGCCGGGAAGATTGCCGCCGAACAGATTGCACAATTCGATTCCTTCGACCGCGAGACGCTTGACACGATCGTCCGAAGCCTCGAGGCCGGCTTCGAGCGAATGGACGCGAAGGCGTTCCACGACCTTGCCGTGGACGCTCTCTCGAATCTTCCCTTTGACGCGAAGGACGACTACATCGACCTTGACGACAACGTCATCAATCTGCGGTTGCTGAACGACCTGTGCGCACGAGCCCTGGGCCGTCTTCGGGCGCGCATCGCCGACGCGCCTTCGACCGTCGTGAAGGCGGCGTTGCTCGCAAGCGCGGCGGATGCCTTCCAGTCGGAGATTCTGAAGGATCCGGAAATCGTCAGGAAGTGGAATCAGTCCCTGCGGCTTTCGCGTGACGAAGTCCGCCCTGGGGTGCCGGGTCCGCTCGTGTTGCGCCGGCTTGCCGGCGTCGAGCGCGGTCTCGGCGGTCGGGCGTTCTTCTCGTCGCGCACCGGGCGGCCGAACGAACTCGGACGGTGTCTCTTCAACGCCGGCGGCGACGTCATGGATCGCGTCGCCGAACTTCGCCGCGCCTTTGCCGCGGCCTTCGGAATTGCCGAGGAGAACGCGCTCGCGCATCCGGCCTTCATGGCGTTCATTCCCCGCGTGGCACGGGAAGCGAACGGCAACTTCGCGGAAGTCATCGGCGCAATGAACGTCGTGCGCACGGCCTACGACGCGAAAGAGGCCGTTCTCGCGCATTTGCGCGCACGCATCCCGATTCAGCCAGAGGAGCATCGGATCTTCAACCGGCGCGGCGAATGGGATCTCGACCGCCTTGTCTACAGGGAGGCCGTAAGGGCGCAGAGACTCGGCCGCCCCGTCGATCTCGACCTGTTGCGCCGAAACGGCGAGGTGATTTGCGACATTTGCGTCCGCGCGCAGGCGTTCGTCCTTGAGTTTGCGCGGCGCATCAATCCCGACGACGAGCCGGGGCTGCGCCTTTCGGAGGACGAAGTCAGGCGCCTGACGGACGCCTATCTCGACCGCGAAGGTTCGGCCGTCAACGCCTACCGCCTGAACGGGTCTGAAGACGACGTGAAGAAGTTTGACGACGAGGCGGAAACCGCGCTTCTCCGCTCGACGCTCCTCCTGCTCGAACTTCAGGATCGCGCCATAACCTACCGGAAAAACGCCCGCGCGCTGCGCGCCCTCGCCGCCAACTTCCGGACGCGCTTCCGCCTCGGAATGCCGCTCGTTCACCAGGCGCCGGCGAAGCGGACGTCCGAATCCAGGGCTTCCGCTCCCGAACGGGTCTCCGACCCGAAGGAGGCGATGCGCAAGCAGCTTGAGGAACGCGACCGCAAGGCGGTCGCCCGCGTCCGCGAACTCGAATCCCGTGCCAACGAACTGGATGCGCGCGCCGATTTGCTCACCGACGTGCGGCTCAAGAGCATCGTCATCAATTCCGTCGCAATGCGCGGCAAGCGTTTCCACGGCATGGCGGCCATGATGCTCTATCGGGCTCTGAAATCGGGCGAACCGCTGCCGACGGATGTCGGCACGACGACAAAGGAAAAGCTGAAGAACTTCGCTCGCGCCCTTGCCGACCGCGTCAAGGATGCGTGGCTGCGGGCCATTCGGGAAGAGTCTCACATGGATGCCATCGGCTATGACGACTGTGACAAGGCGCTCCAGATGGCCTTTTCAATCTACCTGAAGGAAACGCCGGAGGTCAAGGAGTTCCTTGACCGCGAGGTTGAGGAAGACGTGGGAAACGAAATCGTGTCGGAACTCAACGAGAACATCGAGCTGATTCCCCCTGGCGACCCAATCCGCTATGTGATGGATGTCGTCCTCACACACGGAAAATTGTGACGTTGTTTCAGCGTGTGTCGAAGCCGCCGATACTCCATGCGGCGCATCCTTTGCACTCAATCCTATGCGCCGGAGCCTACCCCCGATACGACCATCACCTCTTCGAGCCGCACGAGGTCGCGGCCCCTGAACTCGTAGCAGAGGAAGTGGACGGGCGTCCCGCCCGCGAGCGCGGGGAGGTTCGAGTCCGCCGCGTAGGCCTTCAGCTGCGCGACGGCCTCCCCGTGCTTCGCCGCGAGCTCCGCGTCCGTCGCGTCCGCCTTCGAGTGCTTCATCTCGATGACGTAGCTCTGCTCGGGGATTGATCCCTCCGGCAGCATCCGGTTCGGGAAGAGCGCGTAGTCCGAGAACCCGCACGGGTG
>CAVAHB010000003.1:0-20319 GCA_963588415.1 Faecalibacterium sp. CAG:74 | reverse complement strand
CATAAGCATACAACCGATAACAGACATCCGTCAAAACCGTGGCAAGAAACTGAAAGGGATTGCCGTCTTTGATGCTCTTGTCTTTACGCAGAGGTCCATTGTAGTTCATTTGATAGTTGTGGTAATTAAGTGGTCGGCAAATCTCAACCTTATGGGGCACAATCTCTATCGCGGGACCCCAACAGACCGCCTTGAACATACCCTGCACTGCAGAGTATGTGGGCGCTGGATAGCTCACGGGGCAATCGCCTGTATCTGGCCGCGTCCACATGGCAGTAGAGCCAGCGATTTCCATCGATACCATATATCCATGCATTTGTTTCTCCTTTAGGATTTATTCGCAAAGTATACCATCGCAGTTTGCCATAACAACGGCCATTCCTTTCAGCCGAGGATCGCCCTGAGGTCGGCCTCGGCGGTCGTCGTCGGCTTGAGCCCGAACGTATCGACGAGGATCTTGAGGACGTTCGGCGAGACAAACGCTGGCAGCGTCGGTCCGAGGCGGATGTCCCTGATGCCGAGGTGCAGGAGCGTCAGCAGGATGCAGACGGCCTTCTGCTCGTACCACGAGAGGACGAGCGAGAGCGGGAGTTCGTTCACGCCGCACGAGAAGGCGTCCGCCAGCGCGAGTGCGACCCTGACCGCGCCGTAGGCGTCGTTGCACTGCCCCATGTCGAGGAGGCGCGGAATGCCGCCGACCGTTCCGAGGTCGAGGTCGTTGAAGCGGTACTTGCCGCAGGCGAGCGTGAGGATGACCGTATCCTTCGGCGCGGCCTTCACGAAGTCCGTGTAGTAGTTGCGCCCGGGACGGAAGCCATCGCAGCCGCCGACGAGGAAGAAGTGGCGGATTGCGCCGCCCTTCACCGCCTCGACGACCTGCGGGGCGACCGAGAGGACGGTTGCGCGGCCGAAGCCCGTCGTCACGGTCGTGCCGCCGTTCATTCCCGTGAAGACCCTGTCCTCGGCATAGCCGCCGAGCGCCTTCGCCCGCTCGATGACGGGCGTGAAGTCCTTGTCCGGCCCGACGTGCGTGACGCCGGGGAACGCCACCTCGCCCGCCGTGAACACGTTGGCGGCGTAGGCGGGCCGCGGCGGCATCAGGCAGTTCGTCGTGAAGAGGAACGCCGCCGGCACGCTGTCGAACTCCTTCTGCTGGTTCTGCCACGCCGTGCCGAAGTTGCCCTTGAGATGCGCATATTTGCGGAGTTGCGGATACCCGTGGGCGGGGAGCATCTCGCCATGCGTGTAGACGTTCACGCCCGTACCCTCGGTCTGCTTCAGCAGGAGTTCGAGATCCCTGAGGTCGTGGCCCGTGACCACGATGAACGGGCCTTTCTCGACCTTGAGCGGGACGGTCGCCGGGGCGGGGTCGCCGTAGGCGGACGTGTTGGCCTCGTCGAGGAGCGCCATGCACGTGAGGTTCACTTCGCCGACCTTGAGGACGACGGGGAGGAGCGCGTCGAGCGTGTCGAGGTTCTTCAGCGCGGCAAGCCCCTCGTAGAAGAAGGCGTTGACCGTCGCGTCGCGCCTGCCCAGCACGGCCACGTGCGAGGCGTAGGCCGCCATGCCGCGAAGCCCGAAGAGGATGAGCGACTTGAGCGAGCGCACGTCCTCGTCCGCATTCCAGACGCCCTTCATGTCGAACTCACCGTCCGCCCCGCGCGCCTTCGCCGCCGCCCGCACCTTCTCCGTCAGGGCCTTCACGTCGTCCGCGTCGAAATCGACGTTCGTCACGGTCTTGAAGAGGCCGTCCACCATAAGCGCGTCCGTCGCCGCGTCCGTCGCCGCGCCGCCCCCGACGGCCGCCGCGAGGGAGACGAGCGCACCCGTCAACTCGTCCTGGGCGTTGGCCGCGGCCGCGTTCTTTCCGCACACGCCGCACGTCGTGCAGCCCTTGCCGCCGGCCGTCTGTTCACACTGAAAACAAAACATCTCGTTCATTGAATGCTCCTTTCCATGGGAATGCAAGGACAGTATAGTATATCTGCGCACCAAAATCAAGAGCGCACATTTTCTGGAGTTTACCCCATTTTTCCTCCGTTCCGGCGGGCGAGTGGTGTTCAAGTCGGACGCGGCGGACGTGACGGACTGGATACAGTCGCGGCTGAACGGGCGGCGGCTGGTGCTGACGAAGGAGGGGTCGGTCGTGCTGAAGGGGCGCGACGGGCGAGTGGAGTTTCCGACGGGTGAGTTGCGGGACCTGTTCGGGCGGAAGTTCCGCGAGGGGACGAACGACGGGCTGCGCGCGACGCTTGCGGCGGAGCTTGGGGATGCGTCGTGGGAGCGTGCGACGATCGGGCAGATAGCGGACGCGCTGGCGAAGGACCGTGCGAACTACGTGGCGTGGGTGGAGCGGCGGAAGGCGGTGCGGCGGGGCGAGAGGCCGCCGACGGACGAGGAGCGGCATTACATGGAGCAGGCGGAGGAGGAGGAGGCGTTCCGCCGCCGCGAGTTCGAGATTGGGGGCGAGTTCTACCGAGGGGAGGAGCTGCTTGGGTTTGACGAGGCGCGAGACGCGGCGTTTGCGGAGGATGCGCAGGTTGCGGCGGAGATTGAGGCGGCGAATGCGGAGGGGCGGTTCAAGCGCGTGCCGATGACGGAACTCGCGAAGTCGAAGGTCGGCGAGTGGGCCGAGGGCGTGACGGCGGACGGGGTGAAGGTAGCCGTTGGTCGGAGGATAGCGGATGGGGTGAAGAGCGGCGCGTATCGCGTGAAGCGCGATGGGGACGCGAAGCGGATGGCGGCGGCGGCGATGAGGTTCTACCGGCGGTTTTCGCGGAAGACGGTGATGCTGTCGGACGGGAGGTGTGTCTACTTCGTGCCGGATGCGCGGGCGAAGTGGCGCGGGTTTGACAACGAGGAGGCGTGGGCGGAATATGCGATACACGCGGTGACGTCGAGCGGGCGCAAACTGTCCGACGGCAGGTTTGAAAGGCTTTACAATCCGAGCAAGGCGGCTGACATTTGGCGCATTGAGAATGTTCTCAAGGCTGAAAAGTGCGCGCTGGACACTCGCCGAGGTGGCGAAAATGACATTGCCTTCTACGGAAAGGGAACGAATGGCAAGCCGATACGCATCATCACAAAGTTCGACGAGAAGGGAAACATCTACGCCGACCTGACGGAGGTGACCGTCGTCAATACGAGGGAAGAAAAAGTACCTCCGCTGAAGCCCCTCGCAGAGGTTGTGTCGCAGGCGCATGGCAGGGGCGCATTACTCGCCGACGGCGGGGATACTATATCAAATCCGGCGGCTGGCGGTCAAGGGGGCGTGACGCGGTTCAAGGTCGGCGGGCTCTACACTGGGAGCGCGGCGGACTACGAGAGGCCGAGCCTCCACGCCGTCGGCACGGGCGAGGGCGCACAGGTCTACGGCTGGGGTCTTTACGCCAGCAACGTGCGCGGCATCGCGGAAAGTTATGCGACTAACGTGGCTTTTGCGCACGGACGGAAAACTCCTTTATTCCTGAATATGATAAAAGACAACGGGACGACGCGCAACGGAGTAGCCATTACTCCGGAAAGCGTCAAAGCCAAAAGGGAGGAATATCAGGACAAGAACGAATACTGGGCTGACCTTATCGCCGCCGAGAACGACAATCCGAAACAAGCAAGAGAAGAAGCAAAGAGGTACGGTGGCGAGATTGAAAAATACTTCAACGACCATTTCAACGAATACGAGTTCGCGTATGGTGATTACGGGCGGGAATACCTCTACGAGCAGACGTGGTTCACCGACCGCCCCGAAGGAGACGAGAGCCATCTGCTGAACTGGTATGAGCCGATAAGCGCGGAACAGAAAGGGTTGCTCGAAAAAGCGATCCGCGAACAGTTCAGGACGGAAGATTTCCACGGGCAGGAAATGGCGATGCCCGAAGGTCTGACCGATGCGTCGGAAGGCGTGTCGCTTGACCTTCTTCTCGGGAAGGGCGCGAAGTCGTCTGGCGAAAACGTCTACTCGGCCATAAAAAGACTTCTCGGCTCGCCGAGGGCCGCAAGCGAATGGCTCGCCGCTCACGGCATCGACGGGGTGAAATACCCGGCGCAGGCCTACGTCAATGCGAAGAACAAGGACGGGAGAAAAGGCTGGAACTACGTGACGTTCCGCGACGACAACATCCGCGTGGACCACAAGTGGGCGGACGGGGAGATGAGGTATCGGCGCGGCGGGGTGAGCGGGAGCGTGTTCCGGTACGAGCCCGGTGCGAACGCTGGCGGGGAGGCGATTGGGGACGTGGAGAGGAAGGCGGCGGCGCTGAGGCCGTGGACGCGGGCGGGGAGTCCGTGCGCGGAGGCGAAGCCGATAGCGTTCGACGCGGCGGACCTGATGAGGTTCTGGCGGCGGCTGGCGGCCGGGGGGAAGATCCGTGTTGCGGCGGGCGACCGTGTGCCCGGGCGGAAGGACGCGGTGGGGCTGAACGCGGGCGGGAAGGAGATTACGTCCCGACCAACTGGAGGCGCGAAATCTTCCAGAGGTCGGCCAGACAGGAAGCGAATCAGACGACGAGGGTGAAGGTGCAGCCGTTGCCAGGTTCGGATTCGACCGAAATCGTGCCACCGTGCAAAAGGGCGATATGCTTGACGATTGCGAGTCCGAGACCCGTTCCGCCAAGTTCACGGCTGCGCCCCTTGTCCACGCGGTAAAATCGCTCGAAGATGCGTCCCTGCGCCTCCTTCGGAATGCCGATACCGTGGTCGATGACGCGGATTTGTGCCTTTCCGTCCGACAGCTGGTCGAGCGCAATCTTCACGACGGGCGAGCCGCTGTAGCGAATGGCGTTGTTGATGAGGTTCGAAACCGCCTCCTCGACAAGCCGGGCGTCGCACGGACGATTCAGATCAGCTGGCGTGGCGGTTTCGAGTTTGACGTCGGCTTTTTCCGCTGCAGGTTTTGCGAGATTTGCCGCAGTTCTGACGACATCCGCGACGTTGCAGGGTGCGAACGCGGCGGGCGGCGCACTTTCCGCCTGTTCGAGTTTGGCGAGGGAGAGGATGTCCTCAGCGAGGGCATTCAGCCGCACGGACTGGTTGCGGAGTACGTTCAGGACTTCGGCGCGTTCCGCCGCGTCCAGTTGTTGGGCGGCGGAATCGGTGAGGATGTCCACGGCGCCGAGAATGCCGGTGATGGGGGTCTTGATTTCGTGGGTGACGTTTGAGACGAAGTCGCGGCGGAACGATTCAAGTTTGCGCATTTCGGCGAGCAGTTTCTCCTTCGCGTCCCGTTCGGCGGCGAGGCGGGCGATTCGCGCCTCGTTTCGCCGCGCAATGAGGATGAGCATGAGGATGATGCAGGCGCCCGAGCCGCCCGCCGCCGCGAGGCCGTGTACGGCGAACTCGCGCGCCTCGGTCACCGCCTTGTAGGGGACGGCGATGCGCACGACGTAGTCGCCGACGCGCCGTGCGTGGTAGAGCGTCGCCATATGGAGCGTTTCCGACTTGCGCACGATCGTCCGCGCCTTGCCATCCGCCATCACCGCCTCGAACTCGGCGCGGTCAGCGTGGGAGGGCAGTTCGCCGCCGACCGTGTCGTAGACGACCTTGCCCGTCATGTCGATGAGGCTCACGCGCACATCTTCGGCAATCGTCTCGACACTCTCGCGAAAGCGATCCGTCTGGTTCCAGAGAATCGCGCAGCAGAGTGCCAAACCCACGAGTGCGAGGAGCGGCGGAAGGACGGTTGCGAGCGTGCGCTTCATGGGTTCATCCGATAGCCGACGCCGCGAATCGTCTCGATGTGCGCCGCCCACGCCCCCAGTTTGCGGCGCAGACCCACCATCTGAGTATCGACCGTGCGGTCGGTGACGGCCTTGTCCTCGTCCTGGGTGAGGTCGATGATCTGCGAACGGGTGTAGACGCGACCGGGATGGGTGATGAGCAGCCTGAGCAAGTTGAACTCCGTCCGCGTGAGGTCGAGTGCCTTGCCGCCGATTTCGACGGCGTGGGCGGTCTCGTCGAGTTGCAGGCCGTCGAGGGTGTTCACCGCATCGACGCAGGCGGCCGGGCGGCGCAGGACGGCCCTGACGCGGGCGAGAAGCACCGTCTTCGAGAAGGGCTTCGTCACGTAGTCGTCCGCGCCGAGTTCAAGACCGCGCACAATGTCCTCCTCGGCGGTCTTCGCGGTAATCATGATAATGGGGGTTGTCGCGACAGACGGCGTTTCGCGGATGCGGCGGCAGACGGTAAGGCCGTCGAGGCCGGGCATCATGATGTCGAGCAGCACGAGCGCAGGCTTCTCACGGAAAACGAGGTCTAGCCCCGAATCGCCGCGCTCCGCCTCGTGGACGTTCGGGTAGCCCGCCCCCTTGAGGGCGAGTTTCAGGATTGTCCGAATGCCGGGATCGTCTTCGATGACAACTATCTTATCCATTGCAGCCCATTATACCATATTTGCCGTCAGGCACCGAGTTGCGGTGCACGCGCGGCGATGTTGCCGAGGTGGCGGGCAATGTCGCGGATGGAGGCGAGCACGCCGACGATGACGAGTCCGTCGGCCTCGCGCCTGCCCTCCCGATCGCGCAGGTTCGTGGCGGAAAGCGCTGTCGCGTCCCGAATCTGGTCGATGACCTCCTGCTCCTGATCGTGCGCGAGCCGCGCCGCGTCCGCATCACCCTTGAGCGCGGCGAGCGTGGAGCGCGAGAGGTGGCGGATGGAGTGGAGGATGGAGCGCAGGAGGCTGCGGTCTGCGGAGGTGATGCGGTCGCGGCCCTTCGCGGTGCGGTGGCTCAGGATGAGCGCGAGGTCGGAGATTCGCTCCGCGTCGTTCACGCAGTGCACGATTTCGGGCAGGGCTTTCGCCGCCCGCTCGCTCAATTTGCGCTGGGAGATGGCGATGAGGTAGTCACGGATGGCGAGCTGCTGACGGTCGACCTCGTCCTCGGCCGTGCGGATGGATTCGTCCGAGACGGCGGCATCGCCCAGTCCCGACTTGACGGCGACATTCACGAGGGTGGTGGCGCGGCGCGTCATATCCGACAGGGCGCGGACGGCCGCATCGACGGCGAGTTCGGGTGCGGCGAGGAGGCGCGGTTCGAGAACCGAGGCCTTCACGCGGCGGCGGTCGGGGATAATCTTCTCGCAGAGGCGGGCGAGAAGCGAGATGAACGACGTGAGGACGATGACATTCGTGACGTTGAAGATCGTGTGGGCCATGGCGACGAACCGCCCCGGGTTCTCGCCGAGCAGACCTCGCCCCTCGGTGCAGGCCTCGACAAGTTGGAAGAAGACCGGCGCGGCGACACCCGTGGACGACGTCGTGACGAGCGAGAAACTGATGACAACGAGGCACGTGCCGATGAGGTTGAAGAGTGCGTGGGCGAGAGCCGTGCGCCGTGCGTTCGCATTCGCCCCGATTGCCGCGAGTGCGGCGGTGATGGTCGTGCCGATGTTGTCGCCCAGCACAATCGGTATCGCCGTCCAGACGGAAATCACGCCCGATTCGGCCAGTGCGATGGTGATGCCGATCGTGGCGGAGGAACTCTGCACAATCATCGTGCAAAGCGTGCCGACGGCAATCGCGCCCAGCACGGCGAGCATCGGCAGGTGGCCGTCCGTCGGGGCGCAGTCGAAGGTTGAGAAGAACGCGATGAAGTGCGGCATCTTCGCGAGAACCTTCAGTTCGTCCGCCATCAGGTTCATGCCGAAGAAAAGGAGGCCGAAGCCGAGAACCGTCCGCCAGGCGCCGCGCACGGCGACCTTGCGGGAGAACATGAGCCCGGCCACGCCGAATGCCACGGCGGGCAGGGCGACGTCGCTCAGGTTGAACGAGACGAGCTGACCGGTGACGGTCGTGCCGATGTTCGCGCCGAAGATTACGCCAATGGCCTGCTGCAGCGAAAGAAGCCCCGCGTTCACGAACCCGACGGTCATCACGCTCGTGGCGGACGAACTTTGGATGAGACCCGTAACGACCGTGCCCGCGAGAATGGCGAAGAACCGGTTCCGCGTCATGTAGCCAAGAACGGACTTCATCTTCTCGCCGGCCGCCTCGCGCAGGCCATCACTCATCAGCGTCATGCCGTAGAGGAAGATCGCGAGACCGCCGAAGACGGTCGAGACAAGTTGGACGTTTGCGGACATCAGAGGTTTCCTCCCAGCCAGTTGACGACGAACAGCACGACAATCAGGGTCGCTGCCGCCGTGAGTTGGATGAGGATTGCCCTTCTATCCATTTTCTTGTGCATTTCCAATACTTCCTGCATGTTCTTTCCTGCCTTTCTGTCGCTCATGCACACAGTATCGCATTCTTCCGTTAGGAATGAATGAGCGAATTGTTAGGATTGTGTGAGGAAATCTCGCGGCGAGGCTCGTCAGGTGGCGGACCACCACAGGCCACGCAGATCGGAGACCGCGCAACCGTTTTAGGGAATATGATATAATTTACGCCGTTCCTGAAGAAAAGAGGATACGATGGCAGATTATCTGACGAAAATACTCAACTCGACGGTCTACGACGTTGCGTCCGTCACACCACTTGAGCCGGCGGTTGCGCTGTCGCGGCGATTCGGATGTCATTTCCTGCTGAAGCGCGAGGATCTGCAGCCAGTCCATTCGTTCAAGTTGCGCGGCGCGTACAACAAGATGAGCCAACTGCCGCGCAAGGATCTCGACAAGGGCGTGATTTGCGCGTCCGCCGGCAACCACGCGCAGGGCGTCGCGCTGTCGGCGAAGCGGCTCGGATGCAAGGCGACGATCGTCATGCCCGTGACGACACCCGAGATCAAGATTTCGGCCGTGCGCTCCTACGGGGCTTCCATCGTCCTGCACGGCGATTCCTACTCCGACACCTACGAAGAATTGGAGGCACAGATCAAGGCGCACGGCTACACATACGTTGCGCCATTCGACGACCCCGACGTGATCGCGGGGCAGGGCACGATTGCAAAGGAGATCCTCGAACAGGCTGGGCGAACGCTCGACGCCGTGTTCGTCCCAATCGGGGGCGGCGGACTCGCCGCGGGCGTCGCGGCCTACGTGAAGGCGGTGCGCCCCGAAGTGAAGGTCTACGGCGTCGAACCGGTCGATTCGGACTGCATGCGCCGCTCGATTGAGGCGGGCCGAATCGTCACGCTCGAGAATCCGGGGCTTTTCGCGGACGGCGTGTGCGTGAAGACCCCCGGCAAGGAGACCTTCCGCATCTGCCGTGCGTGTCTGGACGGCATCGTGCTCGTCTCGACGGCGGAAACCTGCGCGGCAATCAAGGACATCTTCGAGGCGACGCGGGCGATTTGCGAGCCGGCGGGCGCACTCGCCCTGGCGGCGGCGAAGAAGACCCTCAGGAAGGACGAGACGGGGGTCTGCATCGTTTCGGGCGCGAACATGAACTTCGACAACATCCGCTTCGTCTCCGAACAGACGGAAATCGGCGAAGGGCGCGAGGCGATTCTCGACTGCTGCATTCCCGAACGGCGCGGCAGTTTCAAGCGGTTCATCTCGAAACTCGGCAAACGCCGCGTGACAGAGTTCAACTACCGCCTGAGCGATTCGACGCGGGCGCACGTCTTCGTCGGCATCGGCGTGAAGGATCCGCAGGAAGTCGCGGCAATCATCGGCACATTCGAGAAGGCGGGCTATCCGACAGTTGACCTCTCGAACGATGCGATCGCCAAGGAGCACGTGCGCTACATGGTGGGTGGGCGTGTGAGCGGACTGAAGGACGAGATCGTGATGACGTTTGAGTTCCCGGAGAAGCCGGGCGCACTCAGGAACTTCCTCTCCGAACTCGCCGACCGCTGGAACATCTCGATGTTCCACTACCGCAACCACGGGGCCGACCACGGCAAGATTCTCGCCGGCTTTCAGGTGCCGAAGGGCGAACGCAAGGCGTTCACCGACGCCCTGAAGAAGATCGGCTATGCCTTCAGCGACGTCACGGACGACGCGGCCTACAGGAGTTTTCTTGGCGGCAACGACTGATGACGCTTATCTCTCTAATCTACTAACAAGGAAAAGAAAATGGAGATTGTTTCGACTGGGAGGGCGCCGGCGGCGCTCGGACCGTACTCGCAGGCCGTCAAGGCGCACGGCTACATCTGGTGTTCGGGTCAGATTCCAATCGACCCCGCAACGGGCACGATTCACGCCGAGGGAATCGAAGCTCAGGCGCGTCAGGCCATCGGCAACCTCAAGAACGTGCTGGAAGCCGCCGGTTCGGGTCTCAACCGCGTCGTGAAAACGACCGTCTTCATCCGCCATATGGACGACTTTGCCGCGCTCAACGCGGTTTACGCGGAACTTTTCGGCGCGGCGAAACCCGCCCGCAGTTGCGTGGAAGTCTCGTGCCTGCCGAAGGGCGCACTCGTCGAAATCGAGGCGGTCGCCGTCAGCCCCTGCCCGATGGAGGCGTGATCAGGGGTCGATGACGACTCGCGTTCCGACGCGGCAGAGCGAATAGAGCCGTGCGGCGTTCCAGTTCGCGAGGCGGAAGCAGCCATGCGATTCGGCGCGTCCGATCCGTTCGGGGACGGGCGTTCCGTGGATGCCGTAGCCCGGCAGGGAAAGTCCGAGCCAGGCAACGCCGACGGGATTGTTCGGCCCTTCCATGAAAATCTGCCGCGATTTTCCCGCGACGTCGGGCGTGTAGGTGTAGTTCGGATTCGGCACGAGCGAAACGATCTTGAGTTCGCCCTGCGGCACTTTCGCCTTGTCCCTTGCAATCGAACAGGGAAAAAGGCCGAGCAGCGTTCCGCTTCGGTCATACGCGGCAATCTCGAACTTCGAGAGCGAAATGCGCACGAGCGTCGCCTCGGGGCGCGTCGCATCGCCCGGCAGGGTGCGCGTGCCGGCGGCGAGGTCGTCCGCCATCGGACGGAAGTCAGGGAGCGTGATCTTCGCGCCGGGCTTGAGCCGCTTCCAGTCGAGGCCGGGGTTCAGCCGCTCGATTGTCCGACGGCTCGCGTGTCCGCGCTCGGCGAACGCCTCCTGCAGCGTCTCGTAGCCGAGGCGCGGCAGTTTCGCCTTCGCGGCGGGGTCGGACGGAATCGACACGAGCGCGGCAAGATCCGCCGCCGTCACAACGTCCTGTCGGAAGAGCCGTCCGCCCACGGAAAAGAACCTGTCGTAGGCGGCTTCGGGGGTCGGCGGCACGGGAAGTCTGCGGTCGGCGCAATAGCGTTCGAGAGCCGACTGGGACTTCCGTCCCCACTGTCCGTCAATCGCATTGCAGGAATAGCCGAGGCGGTCGAGCCGGATCTGGACGGCCAGCGTTTTCGATTCGGCGAACGCCAGCGAGGCGCACAGCATAAGCATTGCAAACATATGGACATTATACCAAAAGGGAAGATTTGGCGCAAATTGGACTAAAAGAACTGTTTTTGACACATTTCAACAATATATAACCACAATAACCGTATAAAGGGATGATAGGGATTTGTTAGAATAAATCCCATATCACCCGAATATGCCCTCGTTCCTTGTGACTTTCTTGTGACTATTTGTGCCTTTTCTCGCGGATCTTCTCGACCAGTTCTGCCTTGCCGCGCTCGATGTCGGCGAGCAGCGAAGCATCGGCTTCAAGGCCCTCCTTCTCGTTCCTCATCGCCCTTGCCTCGTCCCTGCGGATCTGCGCAATGTCGGCGGCGATGTCCTCGCGCACGCCCTCGCGCATGAGCGGATTTTCGGCAACGATGCTGTCGAGCAGAAGCCGCCTGTTCTGTTCGTCGAGGAGTTCGTCTTTCTCGATGGCATCGTATTCCCTCTTGGAGTCAAGGAATCGATTGGAGAGGATGGCGTAATCGTCTTTGCGGTACGTCCCCTTGCCGATGCCGAACATCGTCAGCCCCGCGCCGAGGAACGCCGTAGCCCACGCCCTGTCTTCAATGCCGTTCTCGTAGATGGAATGCCACGCATCGCGAAGCGAGATTGGCGCGAAGGTGTTCCTGTCTATCCGTAGACCTCATCGTGCGAACCAATGTTGTGAAGGATGATTTCCTGTTCGGCAATCTCCACGCACAGGACGATGCGGTAGGCGTAGTTGATGCTGACCGCCTGTTTCCCCGCAAGTCTGCCCGTCAGCGGATGCAGCCGCAACGACGGCGCAAGCGGATTCTCCCTGAGCGTGTTCAGTGCCGTTCGCGTTGCATCCCTCAGTTCCGGATGCCTCTTGGCGAAACGCTTGAAAGCGCGGGAAAAATACGGCGTCTGCTTGAGGTCGTACATCGTCGCCAGCCCTATTCGTCGAAAGCCGACATCAAGTCATCCACCGTGGTGGGCGAGGCAAGCCCGGCGCGGCATTCCGCATCGGACTGGAGGCATCCTTCCTCAAACGCCTCATGCCTCATGCGCCGGAAATCGTCGGCGAAGAGGACGACGTACTTCGGCGTGTTGTTGGCGATGACCCAAACCGGGCCATCCTTCAACTGGGCGTTCAACGCGCTCATTCCGCGCCGCTTGACTACCTGTGCGGGCATTGTCGCCATCATTGTCTGCTCCTTCTAGTTTCACCTGTGGCACTGAAATTGGAACTAATTGTAGCATATCTGCGGTGCAGAAATCAACAGCAAAAGTCTGGGCATCTCTGCAAGTCGCCCGCGATTTCTCATTTCTCAACATACCCCCTTGACTTTCACCACCGAATATGAGATACTACACGCCATTCCGCTAAGGATGTGAAACGCCAAAGCAGAATGTAGTCAACGCGGGTTCATGCACACACAATTTCCCGTCCGCTGAAGGTCTGCGCACCCGTGCGCACGTTTCACCCTTCACCGGGCGGGTTTTACATGGAAGTGAAACGCCATGAGCAACAGAAGAGACAGCCGGAAAGACGGCAAGACGGCGGGAAAGACCGCAGAGACAGACAATGCAAACCGCATTCACTTCAAATGCGATCTCGTATTCACCGACAGGCAAGACAAGGTTGTGGTCGAAATCGTCGACAAGGCCTTTGCCAACCTTCGTGAAATAACCGACATCCTGAACGGTATATACGGCGATGACGAGAAGGCCACGCCAGCGGAAGTCGTGAGGGATTTCCTGTGTGGGGATGATTTGTGGTTCAATCTCCACGTCAAACAACCAAACTACGAGTGGGAACAAAACCTCTGCGGAGGCATTGTTGAGATGCTTGCTGACAAGTATGCCGCCAAGGCAGAGGCGGCATTCAATGCCGCAGGTTTCGCAGTAAGGGCATGAAGGAGGACGCACGATGAACGCGACAGACAAGAAGTGCAACCGCTGTTTCTTCGGCACCTGTATCGACAAGGAACGCTACAAGTGCCATGTAAGCCGTCCGACCGCCAACATCGGATTCCCGAAAGTCAACGCCAGCGACTACTGCAGCTACTGGACTGACCCGGAGACGATGGACAGGCCATTCTTCTACCTTCTGCCGAACGACTCACGGGTGTGGGGCGTGACAAAGGACAGTCAACCGATTGCCAAGGAGGACAACGATGAGAATAGACTACAAGACGATGCTGGAGGCGTTTGAGGAAACGGAAGGGCGAGGTGACGCCTTCACCATTTCAAGAAAAGACTTGGTACAACTTGCAACTGTTCCATTCAAAAGGTTTGCACCCATTTTCTATCAGTTGTTCAAGTGGTTTGTGAGCGGTGACGATACGCCCCTCAAAGACCCTCTCGCGAACGCCATGCTTGAACGACTGAAAGAGCAGCAACTTGAAAACGCACGTAGACGAAAGGCTTTCCTCGTGGAACAATCTAACCGTGCTAAAAAAGGTGCAGAAGCACGGTGGGGGACACGAAATGCCCGTGGGCAACCACGGGCATCCACGGTAGGCCGTGGGCAACCACGGGCATCCACGGTAGGCCGTGGGCAACCACGGGATGCCCAAACAAAAACAGAAACCAAAACAGAAACAGAATTAGAAATGAAATCTAATTCTGTTTCGGTAGGGGCTGGGGCGTCGCGGGCGGTTGCCGCGACGCCCACCCCTCTTACGGTGTCGGAGGCCAGGAAGTTCCTTGCGATGGACGCGCCGCAGATAACCTCGCTTCCGGGCATGACCAGCGACAAGGGGAACCCGACGAGGCGCTGCGTCGATTTCGTCGGCGCGGACTTCTACGATGCCGTCGAGCTTGCGGGGAACGAGGTGCTTGGCCGAGACCCGGACGAGGACAACGACGCCTCCTTCAAGACCTTCGACGACCCCATCGCCTCCATCGGGGAACGGCTGGAGGCGACGGGGAAGCTGGACGTGCTGAAGCGCGTCCTCGTCAAGGCGGTGGTCGACTCGGAGGCCGAGGAAGTGAAGAACCGCGCCGCGTTCGTCATTGCGCGGTGCAAGAAGGGCGCGGCGGCGATCCGGGCGACCATGGACGGCTCTAACGGCTCTTGCGGATGAGCTCCACCACGGCCGCCCTGCACTTCGCGGTCCGGGCTTCGACCTCCCCGACCTTCGCGTCGGACGCGCCCTTCTTCCGCAAGTCCTTCAGGAGACGTTCGTTGAAGTCCACCTGGCGGACACGCGCCTCGATTCTGCCGCGCACCTCGTTCTTCAGCAGGGGGTTCGACGTGCGCATCTCCTCCAGCAGCACGTTCCTGTACCTGCCATCGACGAGAGGGTCTGCCCTGACCTTGTCGTACTCCCTGGCCGCTTGCGCGAAGGTCTCTGACATGATCCTGTACTCCGCGAGAGGCGGGACGCTGCCGGACGGCTTCGTCTCCATGATCTTGACGAACTCGGCCATCTTCGCCAGCCGCCGGTGGCGGAACTCCAGCCGCTCCTTGGGCGTGCGCTCGGCCGCCACCCACTGGGCACCCTGCTTCTCAAGACCCTGCTCCATCTTGCCGAGCTCCGTGATCTCCCTTTCGAGTTCCCTCGCCCTGTCGTCGCCCACCCACGGATGCCTGGCGACGAACGCAAGCCGCTCGTCCATCCCCTTCGCGCCGCGATACTCCGTCCTGTCGGCCTCGTAGTCCCTGAGTTCGCCGTAGTAGCGGCTCGACACGTCCGGCAGGTTCGTGAGCGTGTCCCTGACGAAGGGGACGTCGCGCAGCACCTGCTCCGGCTTCGCCCCCTGCATGGCGAGGCGCACGTCCTTGACGGTGGCGACCGCCATGTTCAGGTCGGCGAGCGCACCGCCGAGAACCGTCTCGGCGAGGAGCTGCCAGTTCTCCGGCGCGGTGTCGAACGCGCCCTTGCGGAACTGGCTGCCGCCCGAAATGGCGTTCACCCCCTGCGAAATCCACTTGTAGACGTCGGGCGTGTTGATCTTGCCGTTCCACGAGTCGGGCCGGTAGTCGCTGTAATTCTTCCGGAGCCGCCTGTCGCCCTTGAAGTCCACGCCCGTCGCCCACTGCACGAACGGGTCGAGCAGGGTTGGCGCGAAGGTCTGCATCGCCTCCGGCACGCTGTCGAACCCGTTCCCGCCGACGGGTTCGGTGACGAAGCCGCCGACGGCGGATGCGAGGTCGGCGACCGCCGTCCTCCCGTCCGTCCAGCCCGTGAGGAGTTCGCCCGCCTTGCGCCCCGCGTACATCGGCAGTGCCCACGGGTTGCGGATCTGCGTCTTGAGCCGCAGTCCGCCGGGGAGCGGAATGCCGATCGTGCTCTGCTTCTCGTGCTCGGAGAGGTTCCGTGCACTGGAAAGCCCCTCCTTCTCGCGGTCCTCGTCCCGTCCAAGGAAGTGGTCAAGAAGGGATTGCAAAAATCCGACGAGGAAGAGCAGTCCGACCGTCCGCTTCCCGTACTCGGAGCGCATTGCCTTGAACGCCCGACCGAGGCCCTGAATCGACGCATTCGAGAACATGAACGCCGCGTTGAGGTAGGGCGTGAGCGAACCCCTGCGGTTGAAGTTCACCGTCGCGTCGCGGGCGTAGGAGACCGCGTCCTCGATGCCCACGCCCTCGTCGCGGAGGACGGAGAACACGCCGACGCGCGTGTTGAACTCGGCGCAGGCGTTCAGGAGCGAGATCGTGTCGGGGATTGCGGCGGCGACCTTCCGCGCCGCGCCGCCGCCCGCCGCCCGCAGGGTGCGTCCGACGCGCTGGGCGGCCTCGCTGAAGCCCTCCGCCGCCATCCCGCCGCCCGTCAGCCCGCCGTTCTCGACGAACTCCTTCATCCGCCCGCGCAGTTCGCCGTCGCGGAAGTAGGCCCGCACGTCGCGGCGGTTGCGCCACTCGTTCCTGACGAGACGCCCGAAGAACCCCGCGCCGCCAGCGATGCCGCGCTCGGAGAGCGCATTGAGAAGGACTTCGAGGTGGTCCGCCTTCAGGTTGCGGAGGATGAACGTCGGCACGTACTGGGTACGCAGGGCGGCCATGGCCCGCGTCAGCCTCGGAATCCACTCGAACCACTTGCTGAACTTCACGAGGTCCTTGTCGGTGACGGCTTTCGCGAAGGTGTTGCCGAGGCCGTTCGCCCCGACGTCCATGCGGATCGCCTTGAGTTTCCCGCCCTCCTTGAAGAAGATGAGGTCCGTCCTGTCGCGCAGTTCCTCCAGCGTGAGCACCTCCCCGCCGATGTCGAACGCCCACCTGCGGCGGACCTGCGTCCCGGGGATGACCTCCCCGATCGGCTTGCCCATCTCGACGGACTTTCGCACGAGCGCGGCGGCGGCCTGCCGGACGCGGTTTGCGTTCGCGTCCCGGATCGACCGCTCGGCCTGCACGACCGACCACGCGAGGGGGCTGTCGGCCAGCGTCCTGCGCCCGCGCGCCATCCGGAACTCGCCGCTGTGCCAGCCCGACGAGTAGGTGTTGTGCGCGTCGCGCTCGTCGTCCTCCATGTCGGTCCGCAGCGGCACGTAGTCAACGAGCGTCCTCCGCAGGTTCTCCGCCTCCTCCGGCGAGACGCGGCCCGAGTCGACGCGCCGCTGGAGGGCTTCGTCGTTCATGGCGTAGACCATGTCGGCAATGGCCGCGAACTCGTCCCCGATGCCGAGACGGTTGAAGCCCTCGATGACCTCGGCGGCCTCCGCGTCGCTCATGCCCGCGCCGTTCTCCACCCCCCGCTCGCGCAGGACGGCGTTCCGGTAGGGCGCGTGGCGGGCGATGAGGTAGAGGTCGAAGTCGCGCTGGCTCGCGCCCGTCTCCGCCAGCCTGTCGAGAATCGGCTCGACGCGCCGCCTCTGGAGTTCGCCGAGCTGGTGCTCGTTCAGGCCGAACTCCCTGTCCTTCGCGTGGTAGACGGACTCCCGCTTGTCCGTCACGCCGAGGCGTTCCTCCACCTCGCGGATGACGAGGTTCTTGTCCTGCACGGCGCGGCGGAACTTCCCCCAGCGGCTCTCCGCCGCGTCCATGAAGTCGGCGGACGACGGCTTCTCGAGCCGCCGGAGCCCCCTCTGCCGCGAGTAGTAGCGGTCGGTGAAGGAGGCGACCTCCCGTGCGCGGGCTTCGGGGTCGAGTTCGGGCGAGTCGAAGCGGATGTCGTCGTTCGCCGCGTCGAACGTCCCCGCGTTGTCCGTCGCGGACTTGATGCGGTTCGCAGCGTCCGGGAGAGTGCCGCGCACAAGCCAGTCATCGCCGACATCCCCCCACTCGTCCGTCTCCACGATGTTCTTCAGGACGACCCCATCCGTCCCGTCGTTGTCTCCAAACAGCCTGTCGGCCACAGCGTCCGAAACTCTTTCGCCCTTGTAGTCGAGTTCGTTATAGCGCTTCCCTTGGGCATCAAAGGCGGCAGGGTTGCGAATGTTGAGAAAATACTCGTGTCCGTAGGTGTCGCCGAACTTCTCCGCGACGCGTGGATTTGTCGTGAACCAGTTTCTGCGAAGGGAATCTCGCTTGTCACGCCCGAAGTCAAACGTGTTTATGTCGCGACCATTATACCCCTTGTAGACGACCATCGGCTCGCCGTTCTCGTCCACGGCCTTCGAGACGTCGGCGGGGTTGACCCCGGAAAGGAAATATGCTATCTTATTGTCTGTGAAAGGCGCGGAAGCGTCTTCGCTCGCGGATGTCGCCAGGTTCAGACCTGGAAGGATTTCCGCGTTTTTCGTATACGCCGAGACGGAAGTGACCGTCGCCGCATGAACGGAGTTAGACGCGCCCTTGTCCTCCCGCACGGTGAAATGCACGAACAGGTCTTCGCCGCCGACATTCGCCTTGGCGATGTAGTTGTGGACGGCGGACAGGTTGTTGTGCCGCCCGTCGTCGTTCTCGCTCCACGCGAGGCGCGACTTCTCGAAGAGCGTGTTGAGCGCCCCCGACACCCTGCCGACGCGCTCGATCTTGCCCGCGCTCGCGTTCGGGAATACGACCCTGCGCCCGTCCGCCTCGTTCGTGACGACGCCCCACTTCGCGAACGCCCGCTTGAAGGCGTCCTTGCCGACGAGCGGCGCGACGCCCGTGACGTCCTCCGCCACCATCTCGACGAACGGCCTCGCGTCCGCGACGTTGAACCAGTCCTTCATCGCCGCCAACGCTTCCCAGTCGCCGAACCACGCCTTGAACGCGGGCGTGCGCACCTGCACCCACTGCCGCTCCGTGAGGTTCGTCGGCTTGCCGTTCGGGGCCTTCATCCAGCCGCGCCGCCGCGTCCCGTCGGGCTTCGTGTAGCGGCGCACGACCTCGCCGTACTCGCGCTCCGCGTCCCGCTTGAAGCGGACGGCCTCTTGCGCCGCGGCGCCGTTTTGTGCTACAATATCCGCCGAGACGAACGAGGACAAGTCTTCGGGCGTCTTCACACGGTCGCTGGCCCTGGGTGAAACAAAAGAGGATTTTGCCTCGCCGCCCAGATTGAGGCCGGCGACTTTGTTTCTGTCACGGCTGGCTTCCTCTTTGAGACGACGCTGAATGTCGTCGGGGAGTTCCGCGAACCTCTTGTCGGCAAGCGTGTTCTTCAGTTCCTCGTCGGACATATTCGCAATCTTCGTCGGCAAGGCGTTGTCCACAATGCCCTTAAGAGATTCAAGCATTGATTTCACTTGCTTGAACTCGCCCTTGACTTCCGCCGCCGTTTGTGCGATACTACCGCCCGTCAGGTCTTGCGGACGGCTGGAAAGGCCTCCAGCCTCTTTCGCGGAAGCGGAAGGCAGCATGAGGATGTGGCCGCCCTCCCGCTCGGCCTGCCTTTTCAGCGTGGCGAGCGCGGCGTCGCGGATGTGATGCCAATGGACGACCTCCACGTTGTCCTTGCCCCGGTTGACCTCGAGGAGGACGAGCCTGTTCTTCCCGTTCCCGTCCGCGACGCTCACGACGATCCAGTTGTGCGGCCTGTCCGCTTTCTGGTTCTGCCCGTAGAGGTTCGGGGTGTAGAGCGCGGCCTTCAGGATGGCGCGGCTCTGCTCCGGCGTGAGGTCGCCGTGCTTGGCACGGTTGCGCATGAAGATGTTGCGCTTGATGACGACAGGCTTGCGGTCTGCGCCGATTGCGGCGTCAACCTTTTCCGGAAGTCTCGGCAGCTCCACGTTCCGCGTCGGCGCGGTAAAGTCCTCGTCCGTGACGTCGGACACGTCGCGGGCCCATTCGGCCTTCAAGGCTCCGTTCGCGTCAATCGGATTGCCCTGCCTGTCGATGCCGCTTCCGGGCTTCCCCTTGAACTTCTCCGCGAACTCGGCGAACCTCGCCGGCGTGTCGGCAAGCCCGTATTTCGCGAGCCATTCCTGGTACGCGACGGACGACGGTGTGAAAATGGACGAGCCGCGATACTGCGCCAGCCAGTTCTTCTGCTCCCTTGTCGTCCTCCTGTCCTGGTAGAGCGTTTCCACAAGACGAGAGAGGCTCGTGTCAACGACCGCGCCGTTGCCATCGCGGTCGAGTTGGCGCATCCCGATGACCTTTTTCATCGCCTTGATGCACTCGGTCACGGCGTCCTTGCTGTTTTGCCCGAACTGCGACATCAGCTCGTCGATCGCGCCGAACATGTTCGACTGCCGAGAGTCCTTGTTCTCGTCCGTCTCCAGTTCGTCCGCCCGCGCCTCCGCAATCTTCACCAGCTGGTCTGCCGTCAGCGCGGTCTTCCTCTGCGCCTCCGCCCGCGCCGCCTTGTCCGCCACGCCGACGATGCCGGAGCGCGGGAACGTCAGGACGGAGCCCTTGTCCGTCCTGAACTTGACGTTCTTCGGGCCGACGGAAACGATCTCTCCGTGGTACAGCGTCCTGTTGTCCTCGTTTGTCGCGGCGATTTCCGCGCCGCGCACGACGTTTTCCTTCGTCGGCCTCCTGTATTCGGGCGGCAGTTTCCCCCTGTCCGTCCCGTTTCCGTCGATCCAGTGGATGCGCCCGTCGTCCTTGGCCGTCTCCGTCGCGGCCTTTTCGCCCTGCGTCGCGGCATTGGCCGATTTTTTCGCCTCTGCGGGCTTCGCGGCTTCCGTGGGTGTCGTCGCCTCGGTTTCGCCCGGAACGCTTGCAGTGGTTTCCTCGCGCGTCTGCGGCAGGGGCTTCGCCTCGGCGGTCTTCACTTTTGCGGCCTTGACCTT
>CAVAHB010000002.1:9665-11641 GCA_963588415.1 Faecalibacterium sp. CAG:74 | reverse complement strand
CTATATATGTAACACCATTGGAGGTGTCGTTTCCAGACCCTGCAAGAAACGAACCGCCACGCTCAACTCTGGAATCAGAACCAGGATAACGCAAATCCAAACACCATTCCGACACATTTCCGTGCATATCATACAAGCCCCATCTGTTAGGCTGATATGACCCAACGGATGTCGCAAGAAAAGTCACAGAACCGACATTGTCCGACGACGAGGGAAACCCTCCACGCCCATCCGAACGATTCCCATAATAGCGTCCAAGAACCTTAAGATCCGATTCTTCAGACCCTCCATTGTTGTAATCGCTCTTCGTGCCTGCTCGACAAGCGTATTCCCATTGTCTTTCTGTGGGCAAATCTATCGTTAGCAAGCCAGTCTTCATTCGCAGGATCCCAATAACACTTGATGAATCTACGGCAGAGGAATCAGGATAAAGCGCACCTACATTCTTACCCCTAAGACGATTATAAGAAATGTGTGTCTGCGGTCTTAGATCTGCTGTTGCAAAAGTATCATCTCCTGTCATTAAGACGAACTGTGCGCTCGTCACCTCGAAAACCCCAATATAATACGGTTGTTCAATTGCAATCTCGTCAAATTCCGCTCCCGAGTAATCGCTTCTCCCCGTCGAATTCAGTCCCGTAATCGTTCCCGACTCAATCCTTCGCAAGACAAGCTTCGTTGTCTTGTATTCGTCCGTCCATCCGTCCTTCGGAACAGCCGAAAGACAAGTGACCGGCCACCGCTCGGCATCAGGTCCGCCAGACAGGTCAATGACATAGTAAAGGTCGTTCGTCACCGCCGTCGCGTCATACTTGAGAAGCGAGACCGTCACCGTGACATTCGAGGCAATCAAGTCGAGTTTATCCGCCTCGGTACTCCACGTGATGCGATGTCGCCCCGCGCCAGTCGGCGGAACTTCAAGGAAGTTCGTCGGCGTATAGATTCGACCCGTGTCGGCGTCCGTCACCTTGACGGCAATCGCCATGTTCTCGGTGTCATCGCCCGTGATGGTGTAGTCGATGTCCACGAGCCCATTCCACGGCCACCTCTGCCGCGCCGTCACGTCCGACACCGTCGCGGCATATCCGCATGAACACGCCACCATCATCACTGCCATGAGCATCTTGGCTTTCATTTCCATTCTCTTGTATATAATTATGCTTAAATATGTTGATTGAACCTTACGAACTTGAACTCCCGACATGGTTCTTCAGGACAACGCAAACGCCTGCAAGGAACAATGCCAATACTGCGAACCCCCAAAACGAGCCATAGACATTTAACAAACATTGCGTGATGCGGACTCCCACAAAAAACAGAGCGGTTGACTGGACAAACGACAAGCACACCCATAATGTCGCGGGAGAATAAGACCTCTTGGCATCCTCAGCACCAGAAAAGACCGAGTCCGCGTCAGGAGTAGTGCACATTATTTCTTGTTCCTATTTCTCATCCTTCAACAGAAATGCAAGGGCGGCGGCTGCTTTGCCCACATCGCCATACCTTTTCTCGTTCATGAAGGTGTTCAGCAGTCCCTGAAGAAGAATGGCGGAATCCGGATAGGGGAGGACGAGCGGAGCCAAAACCGATACACCATCATCTCTCTTCACATAGGGATAGTTGTCATAATAAATGCCGATCGCCCGGAAAGGATCCTTGCCCTTGTAACTGAACCACCCGTAGATATACGACGCGCCGTCATCCGTGTTGTTATAGAATGGAGTCGGCGAATTGCCCTCTTCATCTTTCCAGTAGGAAATCATGGCCATGGCATTGATCCTTTCATTTTGTCCGCACGAGATAGGGACGACGCATTCCAAACCCCGTGCGGACGGGGGGCTGGGAATCCGAAATTAAAGGAAAAAAAGGCGCGAGTGCAATCCGCTTTCGAGGATGCCGCGCAGCGTTCGCGAGAAGGCCGCCCGAAGGCTCTACGCGCGCTCAGCTCCGATGGGGGGGGGGGGGGGGGGGGGGGG
>CAVAHB010000002.1:0-9501 GCA_963588415.1 Faecalibacterium sp. CAG:74 | reverse complement strand
GGGGGGGTAAAGTTGCAAAACGCCGCCAGACGCACGATTCCGTGCGCCCACGCGCCTCATTTTGCTATCCGCGTCAACTGCCATCACGCCAAGCGACAACCTTTCTCGTTCGATGCGTTGTCATTATATCATATTTCCGTCGGAGAATGCAAATCGCGAGTTTCCCACGGAGTTTGCCTGGAAATTGTAAAATCTAACGGGTCTACAAAAAAGGAAGGAAGGCCAGAGGGTTCGAAGAAGAAGGACGAGCCACGCCACCCCCACGGGGGTGGCCATGAAAGCGGGGGCGGCCGCGGCGGCTCGGATTCTACCACTGAACACACTGAACGGCCTTCGGCCGACACAGAACACACTGAACTTGCCAGCGGAGGGAGGTCAGCCCGACTTTCAGTGCCTTCAGTGCGCCGCCGAAGGCGGCTTCTGTGTGTTCAGTGGTAAAAACCCCGCCCCGCCCCCTCTACCTTTCTACAACTCAACACGGCCAACAAGCGCCGCGCCCGCCTCCGCGAACTCCGCGTCTCTGCGCGAGTTCCATGGCCCGCACCACAGCCCACTTACTTTTTCAATCAACAGTCGTTTTGCCGCGAGCCCCCGCGCTCACCGAGAGGGCAGCGAAACGGGGGCTTCCCGCCTGTGGCAATCGCCGACCTCAGGAGAAAACAAGGTCTTCAGCGCGGAACACCGGGCCTTCGACGCAACAGCGCGAATTGCCGCGCACCGTCTTCTGGATGCAGGCGTAGCACGCGCCAACGCCGCAGACCATGTGGCGATCCATCGAAATCCAGCCCCTTGAACCAGTACCCGTCGCACGCTGGGCAACCGCCCTCAGCATGCCGTCCGGTCCGCAGGCGAAGAGTTCGAACTTCTTTCCTTCCTGCCGCAGACGGATAAGTTCGTCGTCAAGCGGGTCAGTGACGAGCCCCTTTACGCCCGCGCTGCCGTCGTTCGTCGCCGGATGCACGGCGACGCCGAGCGTGGCGAACCTGTCGAGCGCAAGAAGGTCGTCCTTCGTGCGTCCGCCGACGAAGAGCGCAACATCCTTCGCCGCGACACCGTTCGCAAGCAGTCGCTTCGCGAGGAAGTAGAGCGGGGCAACGCCAAAGCCGCCGCCCACAAGAAGCGCCGCGCCGCCGCATTCCACGGGGAAGCCGTGCCCGAGCGGACCGAGCACCGAGACCGTCTCGCCGACCTTCACGCCGTTCAGGGCCGCCGTGCCACGCCCGACCGTCTTGTAGAGTACGCAGACCGTGCCGTCCGCCGCGTCGAAGACGGAAAACGGACGGCGCAACGCGCTCGCCTCCAGCGCGGGGACACGCACGTGGACGAACTGACCGGGCTGAACTTCCGCCGCCAGTTTCGGGGCCTCGAAGACGAGATAGCGGTAGCCGCTCCCGATTTCCTCGTGCGTGACGACCTTGCACATTTCATCAACCATTGTCCGATACCTCCCGCCCGACTCGCTTATTCAATGACCTTCAGCCGTGCGGCAATCGACTTCAGGCTTTCCCACATCGCCTTCTTGAGCCGCTTGACTTCCGGCGTGACAATCCTGAAACGCAGGATGAACGCCGGGGAATTGGTGACGAGCACGTTCCTGCAGAGCGGCGTTTCAATCCACTGGCCCGGAGCCGCCGCCGCACCGGGAAACCACTTCCTGAGGGCGTTCCCGCCCAGGACGACGAGCACCTTCGCCCGCGGAAGCGCCCCTTCGCACACAATCGGCGCGGTCGCGGCGGTCTTGCCGAGCGCGGCGACAATCTTCGCCATCATCTCCGCCCCGGCCGCCGAAAGCGGACGGTCGTGCAGGAACGCGAAGTCGTACACACCCGAATCCGCGCGTGGCGCAGTTTGGCTGAGCGGTGCAGTCTGGCGGGGTTGTGCAACGGCGACACGCGGCGCAAGCGGGCAGACCGGCGCCAGCACCTCGCGCGCGCATTCAACCGAACGAACGCCGAGCTCGCGCTCCAGCGCAAGCTCGGCTTCGAGTCCGTCAAGAATGTAGTCGAAGGCGGTCACGCCTGCTTCGGCTTGTTGTATCCGTATGGATTCTTCTTCTGCCAGCGCCAGGCATCCGCGCACATTTCGTCGATTCCGCGTTCGGCCTTCCAGCCAAGTTCCTTCAGCGCAAGCGCGGGATCGGCCCAGCATTCGGCGATGTCGCCGGGACGGCGCGGACAGATCTTGTATGGTACGGGACGGCCCGAGGCCTTCTCGAACGCCTTCACGATCTGCAACACGGAATAGCCGTGGCCCGTGCCGAGGTTGTAGACCTTGAGGCCGAGCGACGGTTCCTTCTCCAGCTTCTCGATGGCCTTCAGGTGGCCGAGCGCGAGATCCACGACGTGAATGTAGTCGCGAACGCCCGTGCCGTCCGGGGTCGGGTAGTCGTTGCCGAACACGTTCAGTTCGGGACGGCGGCCGATTGCGACCTGCGCGACATACGGCAGCAGGTTGTTCGGGATGCCCGCCGGGTCCTCGCCGATCAGACCCGACTTGTGCGCCCCGATCGGGTTGAAGTAGCGCAGAAGGATCACGTTCCACGACGGGTCGGCCTTCTGCACGTCACGGAAGACCTGCTCCATCATCAGTTTCGTCCAGCCGTAGGGGTTCGTACAGCCGGGGGTCGGGAAGTCCTCGCGAATCGGCACGGACGGCGGCTGACCGTAAACCGTCGCGGACGACGAGAACACGATGTTCTTGCAGTTGTGGTCGCCGAGGCACTTCAGGAGCGTGAACGTGCCGCCGAGGTTGTTGTTATAGTACTTCAGCGGAATCTTCGTGGATTCGCCCACCGCCTTCAGCGCGGCGAAATGAATCGTCGCCTGAAACGGGGCTTCCCGATCGAGAATCTGGTTCAGCTTCTTCTCGTTGCGGATGTCAACCTTGTAGAACGTCGGCATCTTTCCGGTGATGCGCTTCACGCGGGCAAGCGACTTCTTCGAACTGTTGCACAGGTTATCCACGACAACCACTTCATGCCCCGCATTCAGGAGCTCCACAACCGTATGGCTGCCGATGAACCCGGCACCGCCCGTCACAAGAATCTTCATTGAGAAAATGTCCTTTCGTTGGCGCGTATTATACCATATTTGGCGGACTTATTGACAATTCCAAACGGGCGACGGCCACACGTCGGACGCTTGCGTTCAGTGGTCAAGGGCGACAGACAGCCCGAACAACCCGCTCGACATCCGCCGCCGTCAGCCCGACGAGCAGGATGCGCTTCGTCTTCGATGTCTCGCCCGACTTGAAGACCACGCGGCTCTTCGGCAGATCGAAGGCATCCGCCAGCGTCTCGACGAGTTCGCGGTTCGCCTTGCCGTCCACGGGCGCACAGCGAATGCGCACCTTCACCGCATCGCCAAACAGTCCGTCGATTCCCGACCGCGACGAACGCGGCTGGGCGCGGACGTTGAGGAGAACCCCTTCAGAAGTCGGTGTGAAGAACGCCATTCTTCCTCTGCTCCTCTTTCTCAACGCGGCGGCGGCGGAAGAAGTCCTGCAAAACCGCCTTGCACGGTTCTTCCAGAATGCCGCGCAGAACCGTCGGATGATGGTTGATGCCGGGATGGTCGAAGATTCCGAACGTCGTGCCGCCGCCGCGCTTCGGGTCGGAAACACCCCAGACGACCGTTGAAATCCGCGAGAGGACAATCGCCCCCGCGCACATCGGGCACGGCTCCTTCGTAACGTAAAGCCGCGTCCCCGCCAGCCGCCAGTTCCCCCTCGCCGCAAACGCCGACGACAGGGCCAGCATCTCGGCGTGGGCGGTCGCGTCCGACAGCATCTCGGTCTGGTTGTGGGCGCGGCCGAGAATGCGCACGGACGAAGGCGGCGCGTCCATGGCTTCCGGCTCCTCGACGATCACGCACCCCGTCGGCACTTCGCCATCCGCGGCGGCCTTCTCGGCCTCGCGGAGGGCCATTCGCATGAAAAACTCGTCAAACGCCGCGTCCATCGCCTCAGAGACTGCCGAGTTCGTCCGCCGTCAGGTCGCGCCATTCGCCGGGCTGGAGCGTTTCGGGAAGCCGAAGGTCGCCAATCGCCACGCGCTTCAGCGAGACGACGACGAGATGCGCCGCGCTGCACATGTAGCGGATCTGCCGCTTGCGCCCCTCGCGCAACCTGAAGCGCAGGAGATGGACGTTGTTTTCGCCGACGCGCAGGACTTCGACCGGCACGGGGCGGATGCGGTAGCCGTCCGGCATTTCGATCTCGGAGCGAAGCACGCGGAGCTTGTCCTCGCTCCAGTGTCCCGCCGCCCGCACAATGTAGGTCTTCTCGTGCTCGAAGCGCGGATGCGTGAGGCGAAGCGTCAGGTCGCCGTCGTTGGACATGAGGAGAAGCCCCTCGCTGTCCTTGTCGAGCCTTCCGACTGGCACGAGCCGTTCGGGAATCTGTCCCCGGATGAGATCCGCGACGGTTTCACCGCCGAACGGGTCCGAAACCGTCGAGAGCACGCCGACGGGCTTGTTAATCATAATCGTCCGTCTGCGCTCCTCTCCCGCGAGAAGTTTGCCGTCCACCTTGATGCGGGCGGACGTCGGATCGACACGTGCCCCCGGTTCCCTGACGACGAGGCCGTCAACCGTCACGCGGCCCTCCGCAACAATCTCCGCCGCCTTTCGCCGCGAGGCGACCCCCGCGTGGGCCAGCACGTTCTGAAGCCGTTCCATCTTTTCGCCGTTCTCTTCCATACAGCCTGTCAACTTCCTTTCCTTTTGCCGCGCTTGCGCCAGGCCGCAAGCCAGCCGAGTTCGCGCCGCCGCATCCGCGCATAGTCCTTCGGCGCGTAGTCGTCCGCACCCGAAAGGTGATCCATCCCGTGCGCGACATAGAGAAGAAGTTCCTCCGTCGGCGACCAGCCGCACCGCTTGGGCGCGGCACTTTTCGCGCGGTCGCAGTTGACGAACAGTTCCCCGTAGACGCCCTCAGGCTCGGGGGGCATCGCATCGTAGCCCTGCGTAATTACGTCCGTCGCGCCTTCAACGCCCATCACGGCACGGTGCGCCGCATCCGACCCCGCGTCGTCCTGAAGATGCACCTCGACTTCGCGGAACGCGATGCCGATGCGGGCGGCGGACTGCGCCGCGAAAAAGTCGGCCGCCGCACGAAGTTCGGCCTTCGACAGGCCGAACTCACGCGGCAGCGTTCCGTCAATTCGCGTCATTCCGCGTTCAGTGCAGAATCGGCGTGAGGTAGATGTTCCTGTAGTCCGCGTCGGAATGGTCGCCCTGCAGGTAGATCGGGCCGGGCACGAAGTCGTTCGCGTCAATTGCACCGCCCGTCACGCCCTCGACGGGCTGGTTGTCGATGATCTTCACGCCGTTCAGCACGACCGTGACGTGCCGCTTGTAGAGCGTGACGTCGACGTGCTGCCATTCGTTCGCCTTCTTCTCAGCCGCCACCGTCGGCGTGATGCGTCCGTAGAACGCCGCCATGTTGTGGCAGTCCACGGGCTTGCCGTAGGAATCGAGAACTTGGATCTCGTAGCGTCCGCGCAGATACACGCCCGAATTGCAGTTCGGCAGAACGCGCACGTCATACGAAAGGCGGAAGTCGTAGAAGTCGGCGCGTTTTGAAATGATGTTCGCGTTCGGACCGATTCCGTTGCCCTTCTCGTCGCGCTTGATGCGGTTCGAGAGAACGCCGTCCTTGATCGTCCAGCCGAAGTGGGCGTCGGGGTCTTTCGACTTCCATGCGTCGATTCCGTCCGCCAGCAAGTTGATCGGCGCACCGTAGATCGCCCGCGTCAGGTCGGGCTTCTCGCCAATCGGCGGAATGCGCCTGCCGGTGAAGGGATGCGTTTCGAGAATCTTTCCGTCCTTGTCCGTAATCGTCTCGGTGCAGACGAGCAGGCTGCTCTTGGCGGTGAAGGTGAAGGTGCGGAACTTGCCGTCGCCCTCTCCCCGTGTGAAGGTCAGGGTGTTGTCCTTGACGTCGAACTGATCGACCGCATAGGGGCTCGACCAGCGCCAGAGGAACGTGACGGCGTATTTGCCGTCCGCACCCTTCGCAACCTTCAGCCAGCCGGCGTTCATCGTCTCGTAGGGGAGGTCGATCGCCCACATCCCCTCGATTGTCGTGCATTTCGGGTTCGTGGCGCAAACCAGCGCGGTGGAAATGGCACTCGAAGTCAATTCCGAGGTGTTCGCGCAACCGGCAACCGCCGCGATTCCCGCGGCAACCGCCACGACAGTCAAACTCTTGTTCGTCATTTGTTTTCTCCTTTGTTCTCTGTGGTTGTTGTTTGTTTTTCTCAGCCGCGTGTCGCGGCAAAGATCGCCTCCGCGAACGCATCGTAGTCGTCGAACGCGGGAATGTCCGGGTTCGCCGCCTTGATTGCGTCCGTCGAACGGAAGAGGAAGCCCGCCTTCGACGCCCGGATCATGCCGAGGTCGTTGAAACTGTCGCCGGCGGCAATCGTCTCGAAGCCGCAACTCTGCAATGCCCTGACGGTCGTGAGTTTTGACTGCGGACAGCGCATTCGGTAGCCCGTAATCTCGCCGTTCGCCGCGACTTCCAGCGAATTGCAGAAGAGCGTCGGCCAGTTCAGCTTCTTCATCAGCGGACGGCCGAACTGCTCGAAGGTGTCCGAGAGAATCATCACCTGCATTCGCTCGCGCAACTTGTCGAGGAATGCGCCCGCCCCCTCCAGCGGCTCGATCTTGGCGATGACCTCCTCGATTTCGTGCAGACCGAGCCCGTGCTTCTTCAGCAGGTCGATGCGGTAGTTCATCAGTTTGTCGTAGTCCGGTTCGTCCCGGGTCGTGCGACGGAAGTCGGGGATTCCCGTCTTCTCGGCGAATGCAATCCAAATCTCGGGCACCAGCACGCCCTCGAGATCCAGGCAGGTAATGTACATCTTCTTTATCCTCTTGTTGATTGTGAAAGGGTTTGGTCAGTGGCGGAAACTCCGCTGGCCCGTGAAGACCATCGCCACGTTCGCGTCGTTGCAGCAGTCGATGACGTCCCAGTCGCGAATCGCACCGCCCGGCTGGACAATGGAGGTGATGCCCTCGCGGATGCCGACTTCCGCGCCGTCGCGGAACGGGAAGAACGCATCCGACACCATCGCGCAGCCCGGCAGACCGCCCTTCTCCGCCTTCGTCCGCTCCATGATTTCCGCCTGCTTGCGTGCGCCCTCCTCCTCGCCGAACGCAAGGCGAAGGTCGTTGAACGGCTTGCCGCAGGTTTCCCACGCAATCCAGTCCGCGTGCTTCGTATACGCCTTGTCGCGGGCGATTTCGGCCACGCCCACGCGATCCTGCTCGCCCGTGCCGATGCCGACCGTCACTCCGTCCTTCACGTAGAGGACGGAGTTCGAGGTCACGCCCGCCTCGACGAGCCAGCCGAACGTAAGGTCTTCGTATTCCTTCGCCGTCGGAAGGCGCCTGATCGCGTGATCCTCATACGAGACCGCGCCCGTCGCCTTGTCCGTAATCTTGCGGTGGCAGAACGCCGGCATGAAGTCCTCCGGCTTGCGGGCGTTCGCCGCGAACGAGGTCTGCACCACGACGCCGCCGTCGATGAGGCTCTTGAAGTCGATCACGTGCTTCGCCACGAAGTCCGTCAGCCGCGCCATGTTGCGGATGCGGAAGACGCGCAGGTTCTTCTTCGTCGCGAACAAGTCCATCACGCCCGGCTGGAAGTCCGGCGCGACGACGACCTCGGCGTAGTTCTGGACGATCAGTTTCGCCGTCTCGACGTCGCATTCGCGGTTCAGGGCGATTGCGCCGCCGAACGCCGCGAGCCGGTCGGCCCTGTTCGCCCGGAAGTAAGCCTCGGCGAGCGTCGAGCCGAGCGCCACGCCGCACGGGTTGTTGTGCTTCACGATGACGGCGCACGGCTTCTCCATCAGGTAGCGCAGGATGTTGAGCGCGTTGTCCGTATCCGTCACGTTCGTCTTGCCGGGGTGCTTGCCGCTCTGCAGAAGTTCCGGCACGGACGCGAGATAGCGTCCCGGCTGAACCATCTCCACGTCGCCCAACGCAAGGTTGCCGTTGACGAGGCGGTAGAGCGCGGCTTCCTGACCCGGATTCTCGCCGTAGCGCAGCCCCTTCTCCTCGCCGCCGACGTTCCACGTCACCTTCTCATACGAAAGGGTCTGCCGGTCGTTGCCGTCGATGAACGAAATCTCCATTCGCGGCGCGAAGTGGTCGGCCTCGATGGTCTTGTACGCTTCCTTCAAGTCTTTCATTTGCATTTTCCCCTGAAATAGTCGATGGTCTTTGCCAGCCCCTCGTCCAGCGCGACACGCGGCGACCACCCCAGCAGCTCCCTTGCGAGGGCGATGTCGGGCTTGCGCTGCTTCGGGTCGTCGCCCGGAAGCGGACGGTAGACGGTCTTCGACTTCGTGCCCGCGACCATGGCGACGACCTTCTCGGCGAGTTCGGCGATTGTGTATTCGCCAGGATTGCCGACGTTGAGCACGGGGGCCGCCAGCCCCTTCTCGGCGAAGAACTCCCGAACGCGGCGCTTCGGCAGGTCGGCGAAGCGGCGGAATGCGTCGATGAGGTCGTCGCAATACTGGAAACTCCGCGTCTGCGAACCGTCGCCGTAGACCGTGATGTCCTCGCCGCGCAGGGCCTGCATGATGAAGTTCGAGACGACGCGCCCGTCCTGCGGGTGCATCCGCGGGCCGTAGGTGTTGAAGATGCGCACCATCCGCGCATCCACGTCATATTCCCGAATGTAGTCGGCGACCAGCGTTTCGGCGACGCGCTTGCCCTCGTCGTAGCAACTGCGGATGCCAATCGTGTTCACGTGGCCCCAATACCGCTCGTTCTGCGGATGCACGAGCGGGTCGCCGTAGATTTCGCTCGTCGAGCAGTGCAACAGAACCGCACCGTTCTTCCGGGCGAGTTCGAGGCAGAGCAGGATTCCCCGAATCGAGGTCAGCGTCGTGAAGACGGGATGCGCCTGATAGTGGACGGGCGACGCCGGGCAGGCCAAGTTGTAAACCGCCGAAAGCGGGCCGATGTCGGCGAAACCCCGATCGTCTGGGCTCAGGTCGCAGACGTCCGCGACGACAAGCGAGAAGTTGGGATTCCCCGTGAGATGCGCCACGTTCGCCTTCGAGCCGGTGTAGAGGTTGTCCACGGCGACCACGCGGCGGCCGTCGTTCAGAAGCCGTTCGCAGAGGTGGCTGCCGAGGAAGCCAGCCCCACCCGTAACCAAGACAGATTTCGTTTCCATATTAGACTAAATGCATTTCCGCATTAGTATACCAAATATCGCCCACGAATGCCATTGAACATTCGCTGGGGTTCACTCATTTTTCGTCAGGGATTTGGTTTTGACCACGAAGCGGACGATTCATCCTCTCCGTTGATAAGTTGGCATTTCAAGTGAAAACTCCGTGTCTTTGAGCCTCCGTTCCGAAAGATGGGCAAAATCCGGATTTACCCCTGGCTTTTGCCCATTTTCAATCGCCTCACCTTCCATTACGAACTGCACCCGGGTGCAGAGGGCATCTACACCCGGGTGCAGAGGGTGTCT
>CAVAHB010000001.1:0-6669 GCA_963588415.1 Faecalibacterium sp. CAG:74 | reverse complement strand
GCGGATGAGATCCCACTTCTCCTTCGGCAAGTTCGGCTCGCAAACCACCTTCGCCGTCGGGAAGAGATGTTCAATCGCGTGCTTGTGGTAGACGTCGAGAACGTGACAGACGACATCCCCTTCGAGGAGTTGCGGCGTCAAATCCGCCGCCTTGTAGCCGACGAGAAGCGTTCTCACAGCATTCCCGCAGTCTTGCGCAGCCGCTCGACCGTCTTCTCGCGCCCAATCAGTTCGAGCATCTCAAACAGCCCCGGCCCGTCCATGCGGCCCGAAACGGCGACGCGAATCGGATGAACCCACGGACCCATGCCGTTCCCCTGCGAGAGTTCCTTCACCATCGCCTCGCCCGCCGCCGCCGTCCATTCCGGCAACTTCGCGAAGCGGTCGGCGAGGTCGAGCAGCGTCTCCTTCACGCCTTCCCTGTGCAAGCGCTTCTCGACGGACTTCTCGTCATACGGATAGTCGTCGGTGAAGAAGTAGGCGCAGTTCCCCGGCATGTCGTTCAGGAACTTCGTGCGCACCTGCAGCTGGTCGATGAGAAGCGGCATGTTGAAGCCGTCGGGGATAGTCAGCCCCGCCGCCGCGACACGCGAACGCAATTCCGCCTCGAACGTCTCACGCGGCAGGCGCTTCACGTATTCGCCGTTCATCCACTGCAACTTCTTGAGGTCGAACTTCGCCGCCGTCACGTGCACCTTCTCAAGGTCGAAGAGACGGATCATCTCCTCCTTCGTCAGAACCTCGCGGTCGTCGCCCGGATTCCAGCCGAGAAGCAGAAGGTAGTTGAACAGGGCCTCCGGCAGATAGCCCTGTTCGCGGAACTCGCCCACGAACGCCGCGCCGTCGCGCTTCGAGTAGGGCTTGCCCTGCTGGTTCACGATCATCGAGAGATGTCCGTACTTCGGAACCGGCGCACCGAGAGCCTTGAAGATCTCAATGTGCTTGAAGGTGTTCTCCACGTGGTCGTCGCCGCGGATGATGTGCGTCACGCCCTGGTCGATGTCGTCCACGACGTTCGCAATGTGGAAGATCGGCGAGCCGTCGGAGCGGACGATGGCGAAGTCCTGCACGTCCTCCGCCTTCTTCGCCATGTGTCCCTTCACGATGTCGTCGAACTCGATCGTCCCTTCCTTCGGCATACGGAACATCGTCACGATGCCCGTCCTGCCGTCCCGCGACGTCTTCTCGACCTTGTAGGCGCGGCCGCTGGCGAGGAGTTTCTCGACGCATTCGAGATGCCGCGCCACGTTCTTCGTCTGGTAGAAGACCGGCTCGTCGTAGTCGAGGCCGAGCCACTTCATGCAGTCCATCAGGACGGCAATCGCCTCGGGGGTGGAACGTTCGAGGTCGGTATCCTCCACGCGCAGGAGAAACTTCCCGCCCGTATGCCGCGCATACAGCCAGTTGTAGATGGCCGCCCGAATGTTCCCGATGTGCACCTTGCCCGTCGGCGAAGGCGCGAACCTGACCCTGACATCTGACATTTTTCCTCTTTTCTCCTTATTTCGTGCGTCCCGTGTATTCCTTTGCCGCCGCATCATCCTGCCGCGACTTGAAGAACGCCGCCTCGGCTTTACCGCGGTCGTCCGACCACGCCCAGCCGTCTCCGCCGCCGCTCTGGATCGCCCAGAGCTTGAGCTGCTTCTTGTGCCAGTTGACCATGCAGTTCGTTCCCCACGCCCCGCCGTGGCCGAACCAAGCATCCTCGCCGTCAACCTTCGGCGCGAAAAGTCCGAGCGAATAGCCGCCCATCGACTGGGGGCGCGTCGTCACCGCAAGGATCGACTTGACCGTCTCCTCCTTGAGAATGCGGACGCCGTTGTCGCCCACGCCGAGATTCATCAGCATCTTGTAGAACTTGAGCTGGTCGTTCGCCGTCGTCCACAGCCCCGCGCCGGCAGACGCGAAGACGTGCCCGTCGTTGTAGGGACGCTGCTCCCAGCCGTTTTCGGATTTCCATGTCGCGGGCTTTTCCTTGAAGATTTCGTACATCTCGATCTTCCGCACGAGTTGCTCGTCCGTCGGCCAGAACCAGGTCGATTTCATGCCGAGCGGGTCGAGAACGGCCTCCCTGAGGTAGATTTCCCACTTCTTCCCCGTCACGGCCTCGACAACCGCCGCGCCGATGTCGATGCCCGTGTTGGAATACTGTTCGCGTGTTCCCGGTTCGAACAGGAGAGGCTGGGCCGCCGCCGTCGCCGCGACCGACCGAAGGGGCATCCCGCCCGACCAGCCGCCGCCGGGAATCGTCCACTGCTTCGCCGGAATCTCAAACGGAAAGCCGCCCGTGTGGTTCAGCACCATCCGCACGGTCAACGCGTTCTTCGCCTTCCTGAGCGTGATGACGTCGTTCGATTCCGCCACCTTCACCCACAGCGTCCCGAACTCGGGCAGGTATTTCGACACGGGGTCGTCGAGCGCAATCTTGCCCTCCTCAACGAGTTTCGCAATCGTCACGCCACAGAAGCCCTTCGTCTGCGAACACTGCATGTAGGGGTCGTCGAGCGTGATCGGCCGCTTCGCCGCGACGTCGGCATAGCCGACGCACGCCGTCTCCTGCACGCCGTCGTTGTAGAGGATGGAAATCGCGCCCGGCAACCGCCCGTCCTCGACATAGGGTTGCAGCGCATCGCGCACGAACGTCGTACCCGAATCCTTCGGGGGATTGGCGCAGTAGGCGGCGAGAGCCGCCGCAAGAAACGAGAGAACGATAATCTTCTTCATGTGGTATTTCCTCTTACTTGTTGAAGCCCTTTGCCGTCATGAACTCCCAAATGCGGTCGAGCCACGTGTAGCTCCCCGTGCCGGGAGCGGCCGCCCCCTGGAAGCAGTGGTTTCGCAGGGCGAGCGTGTGGAGTTCGCCCTGAACGCCCATGCGGCGCATCTGCTCCCAGCACTTCACCGAGTTCATCGCCGCCCAGCCGTCCGCATCGCCGTGGATGAAGAGGGTCGGCGGGGTCAGGGGGTCGAACGAGAACTCCGGCACGAGGCGGGCCGAATCGTCGTTCCCTCCTCCCACGTTGGGGCGGTCCTCACCGTCGGTCAGCGCATAGGCGGGATAGATTGCAACGGCCCACTGAACGTTGCACGGCTGCTCGTCAATCTTGTCAATCGGCCAGTAGGAGCGGTGGCGCGAACTCGTCGCGCCCATCAGCGTGAGGTGTCCGCCGGCGGAAGACCCCATGATGCCGATGCGGTTCGGGTCAAGACCGCGACCGGCGGCCTCGCTACGCACGATGCGAATCGCCCGCTGCAGATCCTGCCACGCCGTCGTGTGCTTCGCAAGCCCATTCGGACGCGGCGTACGATACTTCATCGTGACGACCGCCATGCCCTTCTCGTTCAGGTAGCGCCGTGCGGGCGTGACCTCGAAGCCGTCCGGGTCGTTGCCGCCGTAGCCGCCGCCCGAATAGATGATCTGAATCGCCTTCGTCTTCAGTTCCTTCGGCATGTGCCATTCGACGTAGGGCGTGCACTGGTGAGCCTGGAAGTCAGGGGTGCGGCCTTCGGGCCAGACGTTCTCCTTCGCATATTCGCCGCGTGCATCGTCGTTCGGGAAGCGTTCCATCAGTTTGACTTCGGGCGCAACCGGGCCGGCGAAACCCATCTGCGTGAGGAACTCAACCGCCCGCTCGAGTCCGTACGCCCCGTGTCCCATGTCGGGATAGAGGTGGAGTTCCGCCGGGATCTTCATGCTCCTCAGCTTGCGGTAGACGAGCGTTGAGGCGAAGGGCGAAAAGGGATCCATGCCGCCGTGCGACATCCACATCGGACAGGTCTTCGCGTCGAACTTGAACGCCGGGTCGATCTTCGCGTCGATTGCGTCCCCGTCGCGCGTGTTCGGAATGCCGTAGCCGTCCGTCACGCCGTAGGCAATCGCGCAGGTCATCGCGAAGTTCAGGTGGCAGGGCGTTTCGTCAAGTTCGTCAACCGCCGCGTAGGCCGGCGTTTGCGAACTCGTCGCCAGCAGCACGTTCAAGTGGGAACCGGCGGACATCGAGATCGAGCCGATTCGCTCCGGGTCGAAGCCGCGTTTCGCCGCCTGCGAACGCACGAGTCGAACGGCCCGCTGGCCGTCCTCCCACGCGCTCCGGTAGATTTCAAGCCCGTTCGGGCGCGGCGTTCTGTAGACGAGGTTCACGCACTGGAAACCGAGTTCGGTGAAGCGCTCGCGCCACTGCTTGATCAGCCCGACGTCGCAGCAGCACCCGTAGCCGCCGCCCGAAATGAGGATGATGCACCCTTTCGCCGCGCCGCTCGACGGCGCGTCAAACCACTCCACGTAGGGCATTCGGTGTTCGTCGGCCTTGAACCCCGGCTTGCCCGTCTCGTCCGTCATCGCGGCGATCTGGTGCGCCTGCCGGTCCGGCATTTTCCCCTCCGGCCACAGCGGGACGCGCTCGCCCGCGAAAACCGCCGCGACAGAAAGCACGGCCGCCAGTCCGATCATGATTCTTTTCATTTTGTCGTTGTCTCCTTTTCCTTTTTTTCGTTGTGGTTTGACAGTTGTTTCGTTCACTTGCCCGAAAGCGCCATGCGGACGATTGTCTCAACGTCCTTCGCGTCCGGCTTTTCGGCCACGACCTGACTGACCATCCGGTTTGCCGTCTCCTCGTTGAAGCCAAGGGCCGAGAGCGCGAGAATGGCGTCGTGCAGGATTGGCGAGGCCGCTCCGCCCTTCGCGTCGCGCCCGCCCGCCGCAAGCCCCTCAAGGGCGTTCACCTTGTCCTTCAGTTCGATGCAAATCTTCTCCGCCGTCTTCTTCCCCACGCCCTTGATTGCCGAAATGCGCTTCGAGTTGCCGCTGGCGATGGCGAGGGCGAGTTCGCCGATGGAAGAGCCGGAAAGGATGGCGAGGGCGATCTTCGGCCCGACGCCGCTCACCCCCGTCAGTTTCGCAAACATCTCCCGTTCGGCCGACGTGAAGAAGCCGAACAGCAGTTCGTCGTCCTCGCGCACGGCGTGGTGGACGAGGAGTTTCACCTCCGCCCCGGTACGCGGCAGACGGTCAAACGTCGTCAGGGGGATGAGAACCTCGTACCCGACGCCGCCCGCCTCCACGACGGCCCGCATCGGTTCCTTTTCGGACAGTACACCTCTTATGTATGAAATCACGGCCGTGAATTATACCACACTTGCCGCCTTCCGTGCAAATATCGGCTCTTTTCGTCGGGCCGCAGTTTGCCCTGACGATGAACGAACGATCCGCATTTCACGAACCGAGAATGCCGCGAACCGTTCCCGCCAGATAACTCCAGGCGATGCCGGGGCGGCGGTTCTTCAGGGCCACAAGCCCGTAGTAGACGCAGGAAAGCGGTGCAAAGACAAGCGCAATCGAAAGAACCTGCGCGGCATTCATGTGCTTTCGGGCGAACTTCAGCCGATTTCGGGCGAAGCAATACGTCCGGTAGGGCTTCTCGATTCCGAGGCGGCGGAGTTCCGGCACGCATCCGGGTTCGAGGAAGCCGAAGTGCCGCGTTCGGGCGACCGTCGAGACCCAGGCCTCGTAGCCGCGCTCCACGATCATCCACCCGAAGTCGGATTCCTCGAATATCTGCACGAACGACTCGTCGAAGCCGCCGACTTCCTCGAAGACGCGGCGCGGCACCATGAAGGCGTTCGGGTAGTAGGTCGTCGGGTAGAGCGTCCGCCCCGGCGGAAGATCTTCAAGCGGCAGATTGGGGCAGAAGTCCTTCGGACGTGAAGTCCAGCAGCAGAAGTCGCTGCCGAGCGACCAAATCAGTCCCTTGCTCTCCGCCCGCTGGTGAACGGCCATCGGCGCGACAAGCCCCGCCCTCGGATGCGCCTCGAACGTCCGCACGAGTTCGGCGATCATTCCCGGCTCGACGAGGTTGTCGTCATCACAGAAAAGAAGGTAGTCGCCCGTCGATTGCCGCGCCCCGACGTTGCGGGAAACCGCCTGAAAGGAGTTCTTCCCATTCCTTATGTACCGAACGCGGCAATCCGCCCCGAACGCGGCGTCTATTCGCTCCCGCGTGTCGTCGGGCGAACAGTCGTCCACGACAACGACCTCAAGGTTCTCCCACCCCGTCGCCAAAACGCTCCCGACGCAACCGACGACCATCTCGGCGCGGTTGAATGTGGGGATGACGACGGAGACCCTTTTCTGCATGGCGATTGCCCGAAGCCCGTCAGAAGAAGAGTTTGGCAAGCGAAAGCATTCCCTGCTTCCAGGGGACGCGGTGCGACACACCCGACTTGCCGGCGAACTCGGCGATGTGCGCCACGTACCAGTCGTAGTTCCGCACAAGGGCCTGCTTGTTCGAATACTTCGGCCGGTAGTCGAGCAACTTCTCCGCCTTCTCAATGGAGACGAACGAATCGGTCGAGGCCGTCTCATAGACCCACGGATAGAGCGGCGAGAGGTGGAGTTTCTCAAGGATGCGCAGAATGAAGATGAGCGGAGCAACGGGCATTCCACGAATCTTCTTGCCATGGCCGGCGCGGTCGAGGACGGCCTGATAGTCCTCCTTCATCGTCGTGAACTCCTTCGCGCCGATGTTGAACTCGGTCGCCACCACGTCCCTCGGATAGGTCATCGCCGCCCAGATGGCGTCGTCGAGGTCGTCCACGTCCATCAGCTGGTAGCGGTTGTTGCCGCTGCCGATCATCGGGAAGCCGTGCCCCGTATACGCCCAGTCATAGAAG